>JBILBJ010000139.1:0-5231 GCA_044353705.1 Sphingorhabdus sp.
GCTTCAGCGCGCTTTGCGGTCGAGCGCGGGTCGCGGCTGTACAGCTCGCCCGTTGATGGCTCGACGATATCGCAGAAGATGATCATCATGGGCGTGGCGGAGAATGGATCTACGTACACGGCATCAAGATCAGGCTTCAGGATCATGTCGGATTCGTTGATGGCTTTCCAGCCTTCGATGGACGAACCGTCAAACATCAAGCCGTCTTCCAACTCGTCTTCTCCGATCACGCCAGCGCACATGGTCAGATGCTGCCATTTGCCCTTGGGATCAGTGAAACGGACATCGACCCACTCGATCTCTTCATCCTTGATGCGCTTGATAATGTCCTTAGCTGAGGTACCCATTCTGCTTTCCTTCTTTGGCTTGTCTTTTTTGGATATTTTGGATTTTTTTAGACGGCGTCGTTATCGCGTTCGCCGGTGCGGATACGCAGCGCGGTTTCGACAGGGATAACGAATATCTTGCCGTCACCAATGCGCCCAGTCTGGGCCGCTGCAGCGATGGCTTCTACGACGCGGTCGGCAAGGCCGTCTTCAACGACAACCTCAAGCTTTACCTTCGGCAAAAAGTCGACAACATATTCGGCGCCTCGATACAGTTCGGTATGGCCCTTTTGACGGCCAAAGCCCTTGGCTTCAGTAACAGTGATGCCCGAGACGCCAACTTCGTGCAGCGCTTCTTTCACCTCGTCCAATTTGAATGGCTTGATGATCGCTTCGATCTTTTTCATGGCTTTTCCCTTTATGGCGCGTGAGGCAGATGCTCCGCGCGCGCGGATGATGAAATAGGCATATCAAGTATCGTGCCAAAATTGACCAACACCGAAACGCGTTATTTTGGGCCATATGGGCCATGGCATCTGCCTAAATTTTAGGCAGATGCCAGATTCATGGGCAGCAGTTTTTTACTTTGCTGCCTTTTTTGGGCCACCGCTTAATGCGGCATCATTTGCCTTTGCATAATGTGCACGGCTGACAACATACGCGCGCATTTGCTCGGCTTCTTTCGCTGTTAGCACGCTGCTAAAGCTGACCATGCCATTGCCCTTCAATATGCCGTCAATGACAACCGATTTCCAGGTTGCAGCATCCGCAATCACGCCAGATTTACGCAGGTCCGGCAGCACGCCGTTCCCAACTGCCCCGGGTCCGTGGCAGACGAGGCAATAGCGTTGGAAATTCGATCCCCCCGCAGCGATATCCGCTGGCGTGCCGAATTGCGCTGGTGGTGCCCACACATAGGCTGGCGCTTTAGGCACGGGTGGCAACGCAGTTTTCCCGCCCAGCTTCAGAACGATCAGACGGGGAATATTGGGAACCGCAGCGCTGGTGGAGCCTGCATAACCCGATACCAGCGGGAACGCGCCGCCCTTGCTGGTCAGGAAGGCAACATATTGTTCGCCGTCCACCGTATAGGTCGATGGGCCGGACAACACGCCAGACTGTACGTTAAGGTTCAACAGTTGCTTGCCGCTATCGGCAGCATAAGCGCGGAATTCGCCCATTGCCGTGCCTTGGAAAACCAGATTTCCGGCGGTGGTCATCGTCCCGCCATTCCATGAGGCGGGGTGATCGACGGTCCATTTTGCTTTGCCGGTCTTGGGGTCGAATGCGACAAGCTTTCCGGTCGTGGCCGCTTTTACAGCCTTCACGAAATTGATGTCATCGGGAAGGTCGGCCGTTGCCATCGCTCCGCCCACGTTGAAGCCCAACGCCTTGCGCTCTTGTTCGTTTGGCGCAACCGGGGGCAGATACGCGCCGCCAATGTACAAGGCAGGAATGTAGACCAATCCCGTTGCGGGGTTAAAGCTCATCGGGTGCCAGTTATGCGCACCCAACGCTGAAGGGTTCGCCAAATAGAGCTTGCCCGTTTTTTCATACCGCGCTGCAGGGTTTTCGATTGGCCGCCCCGTTTTCATGTCATAGCCGGTTGCCCAGGTGATGCCGTCGATGAACGGGTTTGCCGACAGCAACTTGCCGTTCATACGATCAATGGTGAAGAAAAACCCGTTCTTCGGCGCGTGGTAAAGAACTTTGCGTTCTTTGCCGCGGCGGGTTTCCGTCGCCAATATGATGGGCTGGGTCGCGGTGTAATCCCAGCTTTCGGCTGGCGTTTCCTGATAATGCCAGACATATTCGCCCGTGTCAGGCTTAAGCGCGACGATGGATGACAGGAACAGATTGTCCCCTTCGCCATTGGAACGAATCCCATGGTTCCACGGATTTCCGTTGCCAACGCCAAGGTACAATTGATCAAGCTCGGCATCATAAACAATGGCGTCCCAAACGGTGCCGCCGCCGCCACTTTCGCGCCAGTCACCCTTTTTGGGTTTGGCACTCCATGTTTTGTTTGCCGCTGTTTTTAAGATCTTATCGCTCGCGGCATTGTCGGGCTCCCCCTTGGGATTGGGCGTGGTGTAAAAACGCCATGCCTGTTTGCCGGTCGCGGCGTCATATGCGGTCACATAACCGCGCGCGCCGAACTCTGCGCCGCCAAAGCCAATAACCACCTTGTCCTTTACGACCCGTGGCACGCCTGTGATGGTGCCGTTGGATTTGAGGTCAAGCGTTTGAACACTCCACAATTGCTTGCCCGTGGTGGCGTCCAAGGAAATCAAACGTCCGTCGATGGTTCCGACAAAAACGCTGCCTTTCCAGAAAGCAACGCCGCGGTTGACCACGTCGCAGCAGGCTTTGACCCCGCGCGCTTTGTCGACTTCGGGATCGAAGCTCCACAATGGTTTGCCGGTTTTGGCGTCATAAGAGAATACTTTGGACCAAGCGGTCGAGATAAACATTTTGCCGTCGACAACCACGGGTGTTGCTTCTTGGCCGCGCGCATCGGGCAAGTCAGCGAACCAGGCAACGCCCAAATCCTGCACATTGCTGTCGTTAATTTGGGTAAGCGGGCTGTGCCGTTGCTCATTATAATTGAAACCGGTCATCGCCCAGTTTGAGCCATCGCCACCGGTTTTCAAATAATCACCGTTAATCTTAGTGAATGCGGGTACATCGGTCGGGCCCGCTACCTTTTGGCACGAACCCAATAATAATGTCGCGCCAGCAAATGCGGCTGCGAACCAAAGCTTATTCATCATATTTTTCCCCCTCGACGGAAAGGCTATGCCCTTGAATAAGCTTCGTCCAGTGGGAATTTAACTGATGGGTTAAATTATCTTTTTTATGGCGCTTTCCATCTCGGTTGCGGCCTTTTCATAAACGCGCGCACGGAGGTTTGAGAGAATTGCATCAGGTGCACTAACCGGGGTTCCGCCGCTAAATGGGGGTGCTGGATCATATTCGAGCGCGAGCTGGATGGTGCGTGCAACATCTTCGCCTGCAATGTCTGAAATCAGTTCAAGCGCGAAGTCGATGCCCGACGTGACGCCGCCCGCAGTCACCAAATTCCCGTCGTGGACAACGCGCGCGGGGCGATGTGTTGCGCCAAACATCGGCAACAAATGCGTGTAAGCCCAGTGGCATGTGGCTTCTTTGCCGTGCAGCAAATTGGCCGCGCCCAATATGAATGCTCCGGTGCACACGCTGGTGATATATTGCGCTCCGCGTGCTTGCGTGCGGACGAAATCGACGATCTGCGCGTCAGCAATCGCGTCGCGGACACCATGGCCGCCCGGCACGCAGATTATGTCCGCTTGCGGGCAGTCTGCGAAACTGGAGCGTGGGAGAATAGAAAATCCGCTATCGGTGGTAACCGCCGCGCCCGTTTTGCTGACGACATGAACATCCGCGCCCGGCAATCGCGAGAGGAATTGCACCGGCCCTGTGAAATCGAGTTGCGTGACATTGTCGAAGAGGACGAAGACGATATTCATGCCGGCTGCTTAACCTGCACGCCGCAAAAAACAAAGAGCCGCCAGATTTCTCCGACGGCCCAAAGGTCGCAAATTGTATCGATCAGATAAGCTCAATCGCCAAAGCCGTCGCTTCGCCACCGCCAATGCAGAGTGATGCCAGGCCGCGTTTCTTTCCATGGCGTTGAAGTGCGGCGACCAAGGTTGTGATAATCCGCGCACCTGATGCACCAATGGGATGGCCCAATGCCGTGGCGCCGCCATGAACGTTAATCTTGTCATGCGCTATGCCCAGATCGTGCATTGCAAACATCGCCACGCAAGCAAATGCTTCATTTACTTCGAACAGGTCAACGTCCGCGATGGTCCAGCTGGCCTTTGCCAAGCATTTATTGATAGCACCGACAGGAGCGGTGGTGAATGCCGATGGCTCCTGCGCGTGCGCCGCGTGCGCGACGATACGCGCAACCGGTTTTTGCCCATTGGCGTCGGCGACCGATTGGCGCGTGAGCACAAGTGCGGCGGCACCATCCGAGATCGACGAGCTGGTTGCGGCCGTGATCGTGCCGTCCTTTGCAAAGGCTGGCTTGAGCGTTGGAATCTTGTCGGGCATGCCTTTGCCGGGTTGTTCGTCGGTGTCGACGATGACGTCGCCCTTGCGTGTGGCAACGGTTACAGGAACGATTTCCGCTTTAAACGCGCCGTCTGCAATCGCGCCTTGTGCGCGGCGCAGCGATTCAAGGGCGTAAGCGTCCTGTCCTTCGCGCGTCAGCTGATAATCATTCGCGGTGTCTTGCGCGAACGTGCCCATGGCGCGGCCAGCTTCATATGCGTCTTCCAGTCCATCGAGGAACATATGGTCGTAGGCGGTGTCATGCCCAATGCGCGCGCCACTGCGGTGCTTTTTCAGCAAATAGGGCGCGTTGGTCATGCTTTCCATGCCGCCGGCGATGACATAATCGACTGACCCGGCGGCGAGTGCCTCGCTGCCCATGATGACGGTCTGCATGCCCGAACCGCAAACCTTGTTCACCGTCGTTGCTTGTACAGATTTGGGCAGGCCCGCTTTAATCGCGGCCTGACGGGCAGGGGCTTGGCCAAGCCCTGCTGGCAGCACACAGCCCATGTAAATGCGCTCAATCGCCGCGCCATCGACGCCAGCGCGTTCAACGGCCGCCTTCACCGCAGTAGCGCCAAGGTCGGTCGCGGAAACGTCTGCCAACGCCCCTTGCATGGCCCCCATTGGGGTGCGGGCGTAGGACAGGATGACGACAGGATCGGCGTTGCTCATGGGAGATTCCTTTGATTTTGATTTCCCGCCCTATAGGGCGACGCACCATCAAAAACAAATGTGAATCAGCCCAGTTTGCTGCGTTAGAACAAGGCCTTCAAATCGCGTTTCAGGATTTTGCCATTG
>JBILBJ010000140.1:0-5213 GCA_044353705.1 Sphingorhabdus sp.
CGGGTACGGTTTATGCGTACAACGTTCAGGGTGTATATGCGCCGATCGAAGATGTTCGTTTCCGCGCTGCATATGCAACATCGGTTCGTGCACCAACCCAAGGCGACCTGTTCTCAACAGCATCCGAAAACTTCGCGTTCATCTCCGATCCATGCGATACGGTTTCGCCAGGGAGCACAGCGGCAGCAAACTGCCTTGCGGCTGGCGTGCCTGCAACGGCTAACGCAGCATTGGTAGCGGCTTGCGCTTCAACAGCAAACCCGGTGGTTTTGGGCGCACCATTCATCAACTGTACCGCGCGTACGGCTTCGACCGGCTTCCTTTCGGGTGGTAACCCCACGCTGATCGCAGAAAAGGGCAAGAGCTTGACCTTAGGTTTTGTTGTTGAGCCAAGCTTCATCCCTGGCCTCAGCCTCACCGTCGACTATTACAAGATCAAGGTTGAAGACCTGATTGCCTCATTGAGCGCGCAAACAATCATCAACCTTTGCTACACCAACGCTTCGGGCATCAGCAACCCGTTCTGCGCCACTGTGCAGCGTGATCCTTCGACCGGTTTGTTTGTTGAGCCTGCGGTGATTTCTGGCGGCGTTAACTTTGCTGCGCAACGTACCAAGGGTATCGACTTCGACCTCGCCTACCGTAAGACTTTTGACAATGGTGACCGTTTCACGACGCGTTTGATCGCAACCAAGGTTCTTCAGCTGAATAACTTCACTGATCCTACGAACCCTGCGAACCCAAATCGTCAGTTGAGCGAATTGGGTGATCCCGCATTGTCTGCAAGCTTCTCAATGGCTTACGACTTCGGTGATTTCGATATTCTGTACGCCGCACGTTATATTGGCAAGCAGACGATCGGCAGCTACGAGGCGCAGAACAACTATTTCGGCCAGTGCCCATTGACAGGCACGTTCCGCGGTCAAACCGGCCTAAACGGCGGCACTTGCGACCCAGTGTTGGGTAACATTGTGGGGCTGGCTCCAGCTAACGCTGACCAGTTCCCACAGATTTACTATCCAGACGTGCTGTATCACGACATCCGTATCGGCTTTGACATTGGCAACGACTTCCGTTTCTACGCCGGCGTCAACAACCTGCTCGATAAGCAGCCACCACTTGGCTTGCTTGGAACCGCCGGTGGCGATCCGTTCGACAGCTTCGGCCGTAACTTCTTCTTTGGAATCAATGCTGATTTCTAAGTCGAAATATATTCGAAACAAAAAAAAAGGGCGCCCATGTGGCGCCCTTTTTTATTGGGTCATGCCCAACCCGCTAAAACGGGCGAGCGAACTACCGCCAAATACGCTCGAAGCGCGTCCCTAAATTGGTGAGCAATTCATATTGGGAAAGTCCCGTCAGCGCTGACGCTGTGGGCAGGTCATATTCGACGTCCACCCAATCGCCTTCGCGAAGCTCAGGCGCGGCACTGATGTCGAGTGTCACGAGGTCCATCGATACGCGCCCCAAAACCGGCAATGTGGCCGAGCCATAATGGGCTGTTCCCTTACTAGAGAAGGCGCGCAGATAACCATCCGCATAGCCGATAGAAATCGTTCCTACCGTCGTATCGCTCGTACAGACGTGCGTCGCGTTGTAGCCAATAGGCGCGCCTGCTGGCTGCGTTCGTACCTGAAGCAAGCGAGCGGAAAGGCGCGCGACGGGCTTGATGAAAGCCTCCATCTCGGGCCGTGCGATGCCGCCGTAAAGGCTAAGTCCGGGCCGCGTCAGATCATAATGATAATCCGCGCCGAGCATGATGCCCGCACTGTTGGCTAGGCTAAGGCGTTTCGCGCCCGAAGCTGCCGCTTGTTCATGGAATGCGCGATGCTGCGCTTCATTCTGTGCGCTATCCTCATCCGCCGACGCCAGATGCGACAACAGCAAATCGATATCCATGCTTCCCAGGTCGCATTGAGATATTTGCTCTGGCGCGATACCAAGCCGATTGATGCCGCTATCGAACATGACGTGGCACCGCCCGCCGCCCGATGCATTCCACATCGCCACCTGATCTGGCGTGTTCAGCACGGGCACTGCGCCTAAAGCGCGTATGTGGGGAATATCGGCGGCCTGAATGCCGTTTAAGACGGATATCCAGGCTGGCGGGATGATATCCGCAATCGCAGCGGCTTCCCCCCAATGGGCAACGAAAAAGTCGCGGCACCCCGCATCGCTCAACCGAGCCGCCACCTCGCGCGCGCCAAGACCATAGCCATTGGCCTTTACCGCCGCGCCAGCCTGCGCCGAACCGCTGTGTGCGTTGAGCGCTTTCCAATTCGACGCGAGGGCTTCTCCATCAAGGATTAAACGCAGCGGGGGTTCAAAATCGGTCATCGGCGGCCTTTTGCCCCTACCCCATTGCGTGTCAATCCAGCTTCGTCTTTCCAGATGTTTCCGGCAGCCAAATCAACGCAACGACAAAGGCCAATGCTGTGACGCCGACCGTATACCAAAGCCCAGAGAAAGGCTGCCCGGTCTGCGCGACAATATATTGCGAGATATACGGCAAAAAGCCACCGAAATAGCCTGCGCCGATATGATAGGGTATCGACATGGACGTATAACGGATTTTCGCCGGGAACATCTCGACCAAAATGGCTGCGACCTGTCCATATGTCATACCCGACAACGCGACCATCAGGAACACCGCCAGAATGATTTTCCATGGCTGCCGCTGTGCAGGATCAGATTTATCGGGATAGCCCGCCTTTTCCAATGCGGCGACATAGGCTTTTTCGTCAAAGCCCTGAAGCTTCGATTCACCAACCTTCAACCCCAGCGTTTCGGACGGCTGCTTGCTGTACGCAATCCCGCGCTTGGTCAGGAAATTCAGCGCCTGCGCACATTCGGTCTCATGCGTGCGGTTGAGCACGTTGAAATCACATTCCGGCAGGGAGAGCGTAACGGGGTTGCTGACCGTCGCACGCGCAAGTGCGGGATTGGCTGCATCCGCCATCATCCAGAAAATGGGAAACACGCCGACGATGGAAAGGCCATAGCCCAACAAAAGCATCCGCTTGCGCCCCCATTTGTCGGAAAGCCAGCCACAGGCAACATAAGTTGGCGCAGCAAGCGCGGCACCGACGGCCATATACAGCAAGGCATCGGTCTCCGGCACACGCGCGGTACCCGTCAAAAAATAAAGCGTTCCGAACTGCGATGTATAATAGATCACCGTCAGGCCCGCGGCGACGCCAAATAGCGCCACAAACAGACGGCCGATATTGCCGGGATATTGAAAGCTTTCAACAAATGGATTTTTGGACGTCGTTCCCGCCGCTTTCATGGCCTTGAAAACGGGGCTTTCCGACAATTTAAGTCGCATGAACAGCGATATGGCGAGCAACAAGATCGACGTCAAAAACGGCACGCGCCAACCCCAAGCTTCAAACGCTTCGTTACTCATCGACTGACGTGTGATCAGCACAACGACGACTGCCAACAGAAACCCTCCTGCGACCGACGCTTGGATCCAACTGGTATATTGGCCGCGTTTTCCATCTGGCGCATGTTCGGCGACATATATCGCCGCGCCGCCATATTCACCGCCCAGTGCCAGCCCCTGAAGACAGCGCATCAACAACAATAGACCCGCGGCCCACACCCCTGCGGTCTCAAATGTCGGCAACAAACCAATCGCGGCGGTTGCGACACCCATCAATGTGATGGTCACGAGGAACGTATATTTGCGTCCAATCTTATCGCCGAAATAGCCGAATAAAATTGCCCCAAGCGGCCGAACGCCAAAGCCGGCGCCGAAGATGGCCAGTGAAGCCAGCGTTGCCGCCGTGGGGTTATCTGCAGGAAAGAATAATTTGCCGATCAGCGCCGCAAGGATGCCGTAGACAAAGAAGTCATACCATTCGAACACGGTGCCAAGCGATGACGCGGTTATGACCAGACGGTCGCGTTTCGGATCAAGTGTGATTTCGTTCTCGGCAGCAGCGGTCATGATATTCCCCTAAAAACCCTGTTCCCTGTCTTAATCGCTATGTCGCACCGTTCAAGCGGCTTGTTGCGCTTATCCACAAGGGCGATTATCGATATGGGAGAGGAGAAGAGCATGCCGCAATTTATTGATCTGTCGATCCCGATTACCAACGACGTCATCTCCGATCCGTCGGTCATGCGGCCGCAGATTTCCTATATGACGCACGAAAACACGTGGGAACAGATTGCGATGTTTTTCCCGGGGCTCACGAAGGATGACCTTCCCGATGGGGAGGGTTGGGCCGTCGAAAGCCTCACGCTATCGACGCACAACGGAACGCATATGGACGCACCGTGGCATTTCCATTCGACAACCGATGGCGGTGCAAGCCCTGCCCCATCGATTGATGAAGCGCCGCTCGATCTGTTTTTTGCGCCGGGCGTGAAATTGGATTTTTCGCATTTGCCCGCTGGCCATGTCGTCAGTGCTGCGGAAGTTGAGGCGGAACTCAAACGCATCGGCTATACGCTTAAGCCACGCGACATTGTTCTGGTGCAGTCTGGTGCGGTTTACGGAACGGATAACTTTACCGACCAAGGCGTTGGCATGGGCGCGGAAGCAACGCTTTATTTGACCTCGCAAGGCGTCGAGGTTGTCGGCACCGACGCATGGAGCTGGGATGCGCCGTTCAGCCACACCGCAAAGCGTTGGGCCGAAAAGCGCGATCCGTCGATCATTTGGGAGGGGCATAAGGCCGGACGTATCCAGCCTTATTACCAAATAGAGAAATTGACGAACTTGGAAGCGCTGCCAGCATTTGGTTTTACGCTGTCATGCTTCCCCGTTAAGATTGAGCGGGCGAGTGCGGGATGGATACGGGCGGTGGCGATTTTGGATTAAGCCACCGCGCACATATTATTCCATCTCCAATATCACCGCATCGACGGCAAGGCTGTCACCTGCCTTGGCGTTGACGATCTTCACCGTTCCGGATTTCTCGGCACGCAGGATATTCTCCATCTTCATGGCTTCCACCACGGCGAGCGGTTGCCCGGCTTCCACAGCATCGCCCGCATTGACGTGCAATGTCGTCAAAAGGCCGGGCATTGGGCAAATGAGGAATCTGGAGAGATCCGGCGCGATCTTTTCGATCATGTGATCGGCCAAATGCGCGATATGCCCCGGCAGGACACGTGCGACATGTGTTGCCCCGCGTGTGGTTAGCTTAAAGCCAGTGCGCATTTTGGAAACTTTGACAGCCAGTTCTTCATCACCGACT
>JBILBJ010000141.1:0-5191 GCA_044353705.1 Sphingorhabdus sp.
ACGTACCGCCGCGGGCCAGTCACGTTCGAAAGAGGTCAACGCCACGACATCAATCGGGAATAGCCCGCGCTTGTCCGCTTCCTCCATCGCTGCCCAGTTTTCCGGCATGATCCGTCCGTCTTGTCCGGTGGTGATACCATTGGCGGCATAGATTTTGGCACCCGTCACCAGCGGCGCAATGCTGGCATCGATGCTGGGCGGCGTAAGCACTTTCATCACCGGATACAGCGCCGTTTCCTCCAGCACACCATTGGGCGTTTTGCCATCGGCCTCACGCCGGATCACCCCGCCCTGTGGATCGGGCGTCTCTGGCGTATAGCCAACCAGCATCAGCATCGCCGAATTCATCGCCGCGAAATGCCCGCTGACATGCAGGATCAAAATCGGAACGGTCGTGGAAACCGCATCCAGATCCGCCCGTGTCGGATGGCGCCGCTCGGCCAGTTGCGAATCGTCATAGCCATTGCCAATAATCAGCGGCATGCCGTCGGGGCGTGGATATTGGCGCAGCGCGTCCTGCAACTCTGCGATCGATGTAACGGTCCCAACGGGCGGTGGTTGCAATTGCGCCATCGCGGCATTCTGCCCGACATAGCCCATATGCCCGTGCGCATCGATAAATCCGGGCAGAACGGTGCGCCCTTTCAGGTCGACCATTTCGACCTTTTTGCCTGCAGCTTTTTTAACCGTGGCGAGCGAGCCCAGAGCGACGATTTTGCCGTTGCGCAGCAATATGGCCTCAACCAACTCGGGCTGATCGCCAGCCATGGTGAGTATCGATCCACCCGTCAAAATAATGTCCGTCGTTTGCGCGGGCGTCGCCGCCAAGAGCAACGGTGCAAATGCGCAAAGCAGACCATATTTCAAACGCATCATTCTCTCTCCCAAGACTTTATCGGCCGACTATCGGTTGCAAATTCCGGGCTGGCAAGCCATCCAATCATGTAGGGAGAAATAATATGGCAGCAGCATTGATCGTTGGTGCAGGTGACGCAACTGGAGGAGCGATTGCCAAGGCGTTTGCCCGCGAAGGCTACACCGCCTGTGTCAACCGGCGCGCACGCAACGCGGACCAGCTGGAAGCGCTGGTACAGTCCATTCATGCCGAAGGCTATGCGGCCCGCGCCTACCCCGCAGACGCGCGCGTCGAAGAAGAAGTCGTGGCAATGGTCGACGCAATTGAACGCGATGTGGGCCCGATTGAGGTCGCCGTGTTCAACATAGGCGCCAATGTGAACTTCTCAATTCTGGATATGACCGCACAGGTTTATCGCAAGGTTTGGGAAATGGCGGCCTTTGCGGGTTTCCTCATGGGACGCGAAGCGGCGCGTAGGATGGTTGAGCGCCAGTCCGGAACAATGATTTTCACCGGCGCGACCGCAAGCATTCGCGGCGGAAAAGGTTTTTCAGCTTTTTCCGGCGCAAAGGGTGCGCTACGCATGCTGGCGCAGTCAATGGCGCGCGAACTTGGGCCGAAGAATATTCACGTCGCGCATGTAATCATTGATGGCGGCATCGACACCGCCTTTATCAGGGGCATTCACCCCGATTTCGAAGCAGCGAAGGCGGCTGACGCTGTGCTGTCACCTGATGCGATTGCGCTGCAATATGTAGCATTGCACAAACAACACCGCAGTGCGTGGACGCACGAGATGGATTTACGGCCATGGACGGAGAATTTTTGATGACCAAAAGCTTTCAATTTCTTTTCGATTTCGGCGGACCCAACAGTTATCTCGCGTACAAGATGCTGCCGGATATCTGCGCGCGTACGGGCGCAGAAGCGGTCTATATCCCCATCTCGCTGGGGGGACTGTTCAAGCTCACCAACAACCAAGCGCCGTTTATGCGCTATGCGGAGACGCCCGCAAAACGCAACTATGAGATGCTGGAATTCGACCGCTTTGTAAAAGCGCATGCGTTGCCGTTTAAAATGAACCAGCGCTTTCCCATCAATTCACTGCAGCTGATGCGCGGCGCGGTTGCCGCGCAACATCTCGGCTGCTTTGCGCCCTATGTCGACGCAGTGATGGCGGCGATGTGGGAAGACGGCGCGGACATGAGCGATGCACAGATTGTCGCGACGGTTCTAGACGCAGCTGGCCTCGACAGTGCAGCATTGCTCGCCAAGGCCGAAGATCCGGCGGTCAAAGCGGAATTGATCGCGAATACCGAAGATGCCGCAAAACGCGGTGCATTTGGCGTCCCGACATTCTTTGTGGGCGACGATATATATTGGGGCAAAGAACGGCTTGGTCAGCTTGAGATTGCGCTCGCCGGGTCCTGACTTCCAATTCCTAAGTTGCGCCGCAATCGATTCCCGCTAAATACCCTGCGATGGATAAGATAATCGTACGCGGCGGCAATACGCTCAAGGGCAAAATCCCCATTTCAGGCGCAAAGAACAGCGCATTGACGCTGATACCCTGCGCGTTGCTAACCGACGAGCCGCTAACCTTGCGCAATTTGCCGCGTTTGGCCGACATTGACGGTTTCCAGCATTTGATGAACCAGTTCGGTATTTCCACGACGGTTGCCGGATCGCGTCCCGAAGATTTCGGCCGCGTGATGACGCTCGAAGCGACGCGTATCACCACAAATATCGCGCCCTATGACCTTGTCCGCAAAATGCGCGCGTCGATTCTGGTCTTGGGCCCCATGCTTGCCCGTGCTGGCGAGGCGACCGTGTCGCTGCCCGGCGGATGCGCCATTGGCAACCGGCCAATCGATCTTCACCTAAAAGCGCTGGAAGCCTTTGGCGTCGAAATTGAAGTCGCCGCAGGATATGTGAAGGCGGTCGCCAAAAAGGGCATCCCCGGCGGGACATATACCTTCCCCGTGGTGTCCGTGGGCGCGACCGAAAACGCATTGATGGCGGCCAGCCTCGCAAAGGGCACATGTGTTCTGCACAATGCCGCGCGCGAACCGGAAATCGTCGATTTGTGCAACTTGCTTGTCGCGATGGGCGCACAGATTGAAGGCATCGGCACATCCGACCTTATCATTCACGGCAAAGACCGTCTGCATGGCGCCACATACCGCGTGATGAGCGACCGGATCGAAGCGGGCAGCTATGCTTGCGCCGCAGCTATTACCGGCGGCGATATTGAGCTTGTCGGCGCAAAGGCGAGCGAAATGGATGCAACGCTGCATGCGCTGCGCCAAGCAGGCGTCACGGTTGAAGAAACGGCCGGTGGGATCCGCGTCGCGTCCGATGGCAAATTAAAGCCGCTGACAATTTCGACCGCGCCATATCCCGGCTTTGCGACCGACATGCAGGCGCAATTCATGGCCATGCTGTGCATGGCAGACGGCGCAAGCGTTCTGACCGAAACGATTTTTGAGAACCGGTATATGCACGTGCCCGAACTCAACCGTATGGGCGCGCATATCGAAACTAAGGGCCGTACGGCCATTGTCCATGGCGTGAAAAAAATGACCGGCGCGCCTGTCATGGCAACCGATTTGAGAGCCTCTATGAGCCTCGTGATCGCTGGCCTAGTCGCAGAGGGCGAAACGCATGTGAGCCGGTTGTACCACCTCGACAGGGGCTATGAGCGGTTAGAAGAAAAGCTTCAGCTTGTCGGCGCGGATGTTGAGCGGGTGGGCTCAGACTAAAATGCGCCATGCGAATCGCAGCATCGCTTTGAAGGAACGGTTGCCACATTGATATTTTTGCGGCATCTTCCATGGAAGTGAACACGAATTTGAATCCGAAGCCAAGCAAAGCCACACGACATCCAGTTTTGGATTCCATCCGCTTTAGCCCCATCGCAACCGTCGTCAGCGACCCCAGTAAGCCAGACAATCCCCTGATTGCGGTGAATGCGGCTTTTTGTGCGTTGACGGGATACGCAGAAGACGAAGTTATTGGTCGCAACTGCCGCTTTTTGCGCGGCCCAGACACGGAAAATGGCCAGACGGAAAAACTGCGTTCCGCAGTACATGGGCAGCATCCTGCACTGGCAGAGCTTATCAATTACCGGAAAGACGGCACCCCCTTTCGCAACGCGGTGATGATCGCGCCATTGTTCGACAATGATGGGAATCTTGAGCTGTTCGTCGGGTCACAGATCGAAGTGCTGCCCGAAGAGGAAAGCATTGGGCTGGTGCGGCAACAGCAGGCTGCACAGATCGTCGACCGGCTGTCGCCCCGCCAGCGCGAGATTTTGCAGCAGATGGCGCGCGGTTTCCGGACAAAGCAGATTGCCTATCGATTGTCCTTAAGCGAAAAAACGGTTCAGATGCACCGCATGCTGATGTTCAAGAAACTGTCGACGTCAAATGCGGCAGATGCCGTCCGAATAGCGGTAGAAGCAGGGCTTTAACCGACCGGACAGGTCGATGCGACGGAACCCTTTATGCGTTCGCCATCACCCACAATCGAATCGCACTTGCCAATCCGCACGGCGTGCCCGATTCCAGACGCTCAACATCGATTTGCGCGACCAACGCATTGACGGGCAAATCTTTTTGCTCGGCGGCCCGTTTCAGCGCGTCCCAGAAAAGCGGTTCCAGACTGATCGAGGTTTGATGCCCCGCCACGGTCATGCTGCGCTTGACGGGCGGATGATAAATGTCGCTCACCCGCCGACGACAATCAATACATGTGCTGACCACCGTTGATCGACAAAGTCGAACCGGTGATGAAGCCTGCATTGTCGCTCGTCAAAAATTCGACGCCGCGGGCGATTTCGTCGGGTTGACCCAATCGGCCAACGGGAATTTGCGCAACGATCTTTTCCATCACATTTTCCGGGATGGTCGACAGCATTTCGGTGCCGATATAGCCCGGCGCGATTGCATTGGCGGTCACGCCATAACGCGCACCCTCTGCAGCAAGCGACTTGGTAAAGCCATGGATGCCTGATTTTGCCGCCGCGTAGTTCACCTGACCGATTTGGCCACCCTGACCGTTGACGGAACCAATGTTCACGATGCGGCCCCATTTGCGTTCGCGCATGCCGGCAAAAACCGCCTTGGCCATGTTGAAACATCCGGTCAGATCGACACGGATCACTTCGTCCCATTGTTCAAATGTCATCTTCATCATCGTCGCATCGCGGGTGATGCCAGCGTTGTTGACCATGATGTCGATCGGTCCGAACTCCGCCTCAATCGCAGCGCAGGCGTCTAGGCAGCTTTGGTGATCGCCCACATCCCACTTGCGCACCGCAATGCCCGTCCGCTC
>JBILBJ010000011.1:0-16630 GCA_044353705.1 Sphingorhabdus sp.
CATTTTGATTACGGCCTACGATAATTTTGCCGTCGAAGCCTTTGACCTTGATGTCGTCGATTATGTTTTAAAACCGGTGTCGAGCGAGCGGCTGGGCCGCGCCATTGCGCGCGCGGCTGGCACACAAGAGGCCGAGACCAGCCCTGCCAAAACCATATCGAAATCCGACAGCCGTTATGCGCATGAATTTTGGGTATCCCATCGCGCCGAACTCATCCGCATTGCCGCAATGGATATTGAACGGATTGAAGCCGAGCGCGATTATATGCGGCTGCATACTGGTGGGCGCAGCTATTTGCTGCACCAGACAATCTCGACGCTTGAACAACGGCTTGACCCCGAACAATTTCAGCGCATCCACCGCAGCCATATTGTGCGCCGGGACCTGATTACCGGACTTCGACACGAAGGCGGCGGTGTGTGGCATGCGTTGCTGGGTGAAGACCTGTCGATGCGCATCGGGCGCAAATATCTGGCAGAGGTCAAACGGCTCGCCGGGAAATAGCAAGCTCCGACTTTGTTTGCCGGAGCCAGCCAAAAAGGGCCGCTGGGATTGTTTAGATCAAACCCGCAAGCGGGCTAGACGGATCAGCATACATCCGCCGTCCCATACGACCGGCCAGATAGGCCATGCGTCCTGATTGGACGGCCAGCTTCATCGCTGTCGCCATAGCAATGGGGTCTTTGGCTTCCGCGATAGCCGTGTTCATCAACACACCATCGCAGCCCAATTCCATGGCCACCGCCGCGTCAGACGCCGTCCCGACACCAGCGTCGACCAGCACGGGCACTTTCGCGCCCTCGACAATCAAGCGGATCGTCACACGGTTTTGAATGCCAAGCCCCGAACCAATCGGCGCCCCCAATGGCATAACGGCGACTGCACCGGCATCCTCAAGCTGCTTGGCGGCGATGGGATCGTCGACACAATAGACCATTGGCAGGAATCCTTCCTTCGCCAAGATTTCGGTCGCCTTCAATGTTTCGCGCATATCGGGATAGAGCGTTTTTGCTTCGCCAAGCACCTCAAGCTTTACCAAGTCCCAGCCGCCCGCCTCACGCGCCAGACGCAGCGTGCGTATCGCGTCGTCCGCGGTAAAGCAGCCTGCGGTGTTTGGCAGATAGGTATATTTCTTTGGATCAATATAATCCGTCAACATCGGTGCCTTGGGATCCGAAACGTTGACGCGGCGCACGGCGACCGTGATGATTTCGGCACCCGAAGCCACCAGCGCGGCGGCATTTTGTTCGAAGTCCTTATATTTGCCCGTGCCGACGATCAGCCGCGATGTGAATTGGCGCCCAGCGACGGACCAGCTATCGTCTTGCCCACCACCCACGAAATGGACGATTTCCAAAACATCACCGTCCGCCAAGTGCACATTTTCCAATGTAGAACGCGGCACGATTTCGAGATTGCGTTCAACCGCGACCTTGGCCGGATCCAGCCCAATATCGCGAACAAGGTCAGCAACGGTTGCCCCGGCCCGAAATTGCCGCGGATCGCCATTCAGCGTGAGGGAGATAGAATCGGTGGTAAGGGAAGAGGTCATTTCATCTCGCTATTTTTATCGACGCGCATATAGTGCGGGAACGATGCGGTTCGCAACCGCTGCTTTGACAATATCAGGGGACGTACTTTGGCTGATAAGCCGATAATCTTTGTTCTGAATGGACCAAATCTCAATTTACTTGGTACCAGAGAACCCGAAATTTACGGCACCGACACGCTTGATGACATTGCCGGACATCTGGATGACCGCGCGCGGGCAGCCGGTGCGTCTATCGACTTTCGTCAGTCCAATCATGAAGGGCATTTGGTCGATTGGCTGCAAGAGGCTCAAGCCGTGGGGGCCAAGGCGGTGTTGTTAAACGCGGCAGGATACACCCACACCTCGGTCGCGATCCTTGATGCTATAAAGGCCATCAATGTTCCGGTTTTCGAGGTGCATTTGTCTGATCCGCACAAGCGCGAAGCATTCCGGCATTTGAGCTATGTCAGCATGGGCGCAAAGGCGGTGTTTGCAGGTCATGGCGCAAAGTCTTACGAACTCGCGCTAGACGCGGCGTTGCAAGTTTGACATTAGGCGCATCATTCCAAGTTTAGGGGGCCAAGGAGTTTTAAATGGTGGCGAAATCAGGAAATAGTGGCAGCATGCAAGTGGATACGGACCTTGTCCGCGAACTGGCGGCCATGTTGAACGACACAGGTCTCAGCGAAATTGAGGTTGAGGACGGCGAGCGCAAAATTCGCGTATCGCGGACGATGACTGCGGTTGCAGCGCCTATGGCGGCAGCGCCCGTTGCTGTTGCGG
The DNA here is from genome assembly GCA_044353705.1 of Sphingorhabdus sp. Lineage (GTDB taxonomy): Bacteria > Pseudomonadota > Alphaproteobacteria > Sphingomonadales > Sphingomonadaceae > Sphingorhabdus_B. The sequence continues at coordinate 2,316 of JBILBJ010000011.1, forward strand.
CCCCCGCTGTTGCTGCGGCCCAAGAAGCCCCAAGCGCACCTGCGACTGCAGCAAATGCCTTGAAATCGCCGATGGTGGGCACCGCCTATCTGACACCTGAGCCCGATGCCGCACCGTTCGTCAGCGTTGGCCAGCAAGTGAAGGCAGGTGACACCGTCCTGATCATTGAGGCGATGAAGGTCATGAACCCAATCATCGCGCCAAATGCAGGAACGGTTACCGCGATTTACGTGGAAAGCGGGCAGCCCGTCGAATTTGACCAGCCATTGCTGGTGATTGCTTAACCTATGGCGATCGAAAAAATCCTTATCGCCAACCGCGGCGAGATCGCGCTTCGCATTCACCGTGCGGCGCATGAAATGGGGATCAAGACCGTTGCCGTGCATTCGACTGCGGATGCCGATGCCATGCACGTGCGCCTCGCCGACGAAGCGATTTGCATCGGACCGCCTTCTGCAACCGACAGCTATTTGAATATACCGGCGATTATCTCCGCCGCGGAAATCAGCCATGCTGACGCCATCCACCCCGGCTACGGTTTTCTGTCGGAAAACGCGCAGTTTGCGGAAATCGTTGAGAGCCACAACATCAAATGGATTGGCCCCAAGCCCGAACATATCCGCACGATGGGTGACAAGGTTGAAGCGAAGCGTTCGGCAGGTGCACTGGGTTTGCCGCTTGTCCCGGGCTCTGACGGCGCAATTGAAGATGTCGCCGAAGCCAAAGCAATTGCCCGCGAAATCGGATATCCGGTAATTATCAAAGCGGCGTCGGGTGGCGGCGGCCGCGGCATGAAGGTCGTCAACAGCGAAGAAGAGCTTGAGACCCAAATGCAGCAAGCAGGGTCCGAAGCAAAAGCCGCCTTTGGCGATGCGACGGTTTACCTCGAAAAATATCTCGGCAACCCGCGCCACATTGAATTCCAGATTTTTGGCGATGGCAACGGCAATGCCGTCCATTTGGGCGAACGCGATTGTTCGCTGCAACGCCGGCACCAGAAAGTTCTCGAAGAAGCGCCATCGCCGATTCTTGCCACCGCTGAACGTGATCGTATGGGCAATATTTGTGCCAAGGCTATGGCTGACATGGGCTATCGCGGCGCGGGTACCATCGAGTTTCTGTGGGAAAATGGGGAGTTCTATTTCATCGAAATGAACACCCGGCTTCAGGTCGAGCACCCTGTCACTGAAATGATTACCGGCATCGACCTCGTCCGCGAACAAATCCGCGTCGCCGAAGGCAAGCCGCTTTCGTTCACACAAGAGGATGTGACCTTCACGGGCCATGCCGTCGAATGCCGGATTAACGCCGAAGACCCGCAAACCTTCATGCCGTCACCCGGAACCGTGTCCTGGTATCACCCACCCGGCGGTCTTTATGTCCGCGTCGATAGCGGCCTGTATCATGGCTATAAAGTTCCGCCATATTATGACAGCATGATCGCGAAGCTGATCGTTTATGGCCAGACCCGCGAAGGCTGCCTGATGCGGCTTCGCCGTGCGCTTGGCGAATTTGTGATTGAAGGCATGAAGACGACCATTCCGCTGCATCAGCGGTTGTTGGAAGAGCCCGATTTCCAAAATGGAAATTATACGATCAAATGGCTTGAAGAGTGGCTGGCGAAAGACGCAAAATGATCCTCTCCCGCCGGGAGGTGGCTTTTGGGCTGGCGGCGCTGCCGCTGGCAAGCTGCGTTCCGGTTGGTCCCGACCGCGATGTGTCGTTCATCCCCGCCAGTGCCGCTGCGCGGCTTAAAGCTGACGATCCCAAGCGTCTGATCGAGTTGGTCACACTCGACCCAGCCATCAAGCTTGATATGCGTTATGCGACCGCCAACAATTTCACTGGGCGCGTGCTGTACGACGAAGCGCGTGCCTTTCTGGTCGCCCCTGCCGCGCAAGCGGTCGCGCGCGCCAGCAAAGCAGCCCAGGCGGATGGCTTTGGCCTGACAATTTACGACGCCTATCGCCCGTGGCGGATAACCAAAAAATTATGGGATGCGACGCCGGTTGGGCCCAAGAAAGAATATGTGGCGAACCCCAAACGCGGGTCCAAACATAATCGTGGCTGTGCCGTCGATTTGACGTTGCATGACCTGCGCACTGGACAGCTGGTCGAGATGCCGACCGAGTTCGATGATTTTTCCGAAAAAGCCCATCGCGATTATATGGGTGCAACCCCGGCCGCATTGACCAACCGCGCGCGCTTGCAAGGCTATTTGGAAGCCGAGGGTTTCGTTGGCCTTTCCAACGAATGGTGGCATTTCGATTTCACCGGCTGGGAACAGTTTCCGGTCATGGACATACCGTTTAACAAAGTCGTGTAACGAGGCCGTGCATAAACATAAGAGAGGGTTTTTGATGTTCCGTAAGATTTTACTCGCTGGTGCAGCTTTATGTGTTTCAGCCCCGTCATTGGCAGCGACGCAAGCAATCATTGTCGGCAATCTGGTTCCCGACGCGGCCACTGGTCCAACTGGCCCAGCGGTCATATTGGTCGAAGACGGACGCATTAAAAATATCGCCAAAGGCACGACCAATCCGTTTCAGGCGGATCGGGTGGTCGACCTTTCGACCAAAACATTGGTTCCCGGCCTCATAGACCTTCACGTCCATTTGACCGGTGACCCCGGCGATGATTTCCGCGACGAAGCGGTCAATCCTGATGAATGGGGCGTCGTCATGGGCGTGAAAAACGCCGCGCTAACCGTCAAAGCAGGTTTCACAACGATACGCGAAGCCGGTTCTGCGCAAAATACTGCTTTTGTCCTGCGCCGCGGTACCGCGGAAGGCCGCATTATTGGCCCACGCATTGTCGCTGCTGGTCCAGCATTGTCGATCGTCGGCGGCCATGGCGATGTCACTGGTTTCCGCAGCGACGTTTTGGCCGCGCTGGATTCCGGTTTCACCTGCACTGGCCCCGTTGAGTGCGCCGAAAAGGTACGCAAATCGTCAAAGGCTGGCGCCGATGTTATCAAGATCACCGCGACCGGCGGCGTTCTATCGCAACAGGGCAGAGGATTAGAAGCGCATTTCACGAATGAGGAAATGCTCTCCATTGCCAACACCGCGCACTCACTTGGCCTAAAGGTCATGGCGCACGCCCATGGCGCCCGGGGTATTGAGGCAGCGGCAGCAGCCGGCATTGATTCCATCGAACATGGCACATTTGCAGATGAAGCCGCTTTGAAGGTGATGAGGGCCAAGGGCACGGCGTTGGTCCCAACGTTGATGGCACTGGAGGGCGTGCGCGCCCGCCTTGGCAAAGGGATTTACACGCCGACCGTAGAGGTCAAGGCCAAGCAGGCGCTCGAATTTGCAGGGCGTCAGGTTAAGCTGGCAAAGGCAATGGGCGTGACTGTCGCCTTTGGAACCGATGCTGGTGTCTTTGAACATGGCAGCAATGCCGGTGAGTTTGCTTTGCTGGTAAACGCGGGCATGACCCCGACCGAGGCACTGGCCAGCGCGACGACCGTTGCCGCCAAAACGCTCGGACTAGAAAATGAAATCGGCCGGATCGCGGTGGGATATTCCGCCGACATGGTCGCCGTAAATGAAAATCCGCTGACCAACATCCGCACGCTCGAAAAGGCCGAGTGGGTCATGGTAAGAGGACGTATCGTTCCGTGATTCGGTGATAAGATGCAGCCTGATACGCCACCGCAGACATTCGATCCCAATAACGATCCGGCAAAGCTGTCGCGGATTGGCTCGCATGTCACAAAGCGGCTGAATGCCAATCCGCTTGTCCAGCAGGTCGATCACCCTGATGCGCAATTATATGTGTATCAGGGCTTTTTGGGTGCGGCGGATTGCAAAACGATGATCGCCAAAATTGACGCCGATGCCGTGCCGTCGACATTGTACAAAGGGACCGAGCAAGCAGGCTTCCGGACCAGCTTCAGCTGTCACCTGAACCGTTGGGACGCGTTCATCGCCAAAATTGAGGCGCGGATGAGCGATGTTTTGGGCATCGACAACAGCTATGCTGAGACAATGCAGGGGCAGCGTTATCAAGTTGGTCAGGAGTTTAAGGCGCACCACGACTTCTTTCATCCCAGCCAAAGCTATTGGCTTAAAGAGGGGCCAGCCGGCGGCCAGCGCAGCTGGACTGCGATGATATTCCTCAATGAACCAGAAGAGGGCGGCACGACCGAGTTTCCACATCTTGGCCTTGGCGTGCGACCGCAAGCGGGCATGATGCTCATCTGGAATAACATGCAGCTCGACGGATCACTGAATTATAAAACGCTGCATACCGGAACGCCTGTTACCCGCGGCGTGAAGCATGTGATTACAAAATGGTACCGGCAGAATAATTGGCTTGAACTCAACACGCAAAAGCCGTCCTAATTGCGGATGTGATACGGTAAGAGATTGCAAATATTGTATATCGTCTGCCACAGATTATCCGTCGTCTGTCGAATTTATCTTGTGCCGCACGCGCGGTCGGAAGACATCCGCTAATACTTGCCCGCAACAACCTATTGATGCGTCCAACACAATTTTGGAGAGACCCATATGAAACATAGCCCACGCATTCTTCTTCTCGTCAGCGCTGCATTATTGACGCCATTTGGCGCAGCGCACGCGCAATCGGTGACAGCCGAAGCCAGCGCGACGGAAAGCCAGCGGCTTGCCGCTTTGTTCGCTGCGGACGACGAAGCCAGCCTGAAGCGCAACCCGCTCAACGCCATGTTTCGCGGCGATATGCGCTATGCGGACCGCTTTGGCGATTTCATCTCCGATGCCTATTTCGACAATGAACGCAGCGCAGCGCAGGCTAATCTGGATGGTTTAAAAACAATCGACCGCGCAAAGTTGAATGACACCGACAAAATTGCGTACGACGTTTACAAACAAAGCCAGATCGACGCGCTGAAGGGCCTGTCCAAAGAAATTATGGACCTGACGGTCGTGCGTCCACTCAATCACTTTTTCGGCTTTCACACTTTTTATCCGACCTTCGCCAGCGGACAGGGTGCAGCGCCGTTCAAGACGGTTCAGGATTACGAAAACAACCTGAAGCGCCACAAGGAATTCATCGTCCTGATGGACGCATCAATTGGCCGTTTCCGCCAAGGCATGGCGTCCGGCGTATTCGAAACGAAGATGACGATCCGCAATGTCATCGACCAGCTCAACACACAATTGGCGCAAAAGACCGAAGAGTCGCCTTATTACGGGCCAGTTCTGAAATTCCCTGCGGATTTCAGCGATGCGGACAAAGCACGCCTGACGGCGGAATATCGCGACATCATCGTCAACGGTCTGTACCCAGCCAATGCCCGTCTGCGTGACTTCCTGCGCGACAGCTATTTGCCATTGGCCCGCGAACAGGTCGGCTTGTCCGCCATGAAGGGCGGCGAAGGCCTGTATCAATATATGATCGAGCAAACGACGACCCTGCCATTGAAGGCAGACGACATCCACAATCTGGGATTGTCGGAGGTTGCCCGGATTAAATCGGGTATGGAAACCATCAAAAATGAAGTTCGCTTCAAAGGCACCCTGCCCGAGTTTTTTGAGCATCTGCGTTCGGATCCGAAATTCAAAATGTCGAGCCGCGATGCGCTGACGCAGGGTTATTACGACATCGGCAAGAAAGTCGACGCAACGATTTCAACGCAGTTCAAATATCTGCCCAAGGCACCGCTTGAGATTAAACCCTACGAAGAATTCCGCGAGAAATATGAAGCCGGCGGCAGCTATCAACAGGGTACCCCTGATGGATCGCGTCCGGGCACATTTTATTTCAACGCCTATGATCTGCCAAGCCGCACGATCCCGGGCATGACCACGCTTTATCTGCATGAAGGCGCACCTGGGCACCATTTCCAGATCAGCATCGCACAGGAAAATGAAAAGCTTCCCGCGTTCATGCGTTTTGGCGGCAACACGGCCTATGTCGAAGGTTGGGCGCTATATTCCGAAACCCTCGGTTACGAGATGGGCCTGTTTAAAGACCCGTATCAACGCTTTGGAACGCTGTCCGACGAAATGCTGCGGGCGATGCGTCTCGTGGTCGACACCGGCATCCACAGCAAGGGTTGGACCCGCGAACAGGCGATCGACTATATGCTCGCCAACAGCGATATGGGCAAAACCGACGCCACGGCAGAGGTCGAACGTTACATTGCCATTCCGTCACAAGCATTGGCCTATAAAATTGGCGCCCTCACTATCCAGCGGCTGAAAGACAAGGCGAAGAAGGAACTTGGCAAGAAATTCGACGTGCGCGAATTCCACAATCAGGTTCTGAACACCGGCGCACTGCCATTGACCGTGCTTGAGAAAAAGATCGACGCCTGGATCGCTGCGTCGAAGTAAAATGCGCGCTTCCCGGCGAGAATTCTTGTCGGGAAGCGAACAGCTTGATTGGCCCCCTCCCTTGATATAGCGCTTGTCATGAGGGGGAATGTCATCATGCCAAGTTTTACCGCCAGCCTCGCTGGATTTGTTTTGCGCACCACGGGCTATTATCGCCGGATGTTTACAGGCGGGCCGCAGTTTCAACAAAACATCATCAAAGTCCGGGCAGCGCCTACGCCGCGACCAATCGCAAAGGGCGACGTTGACGTTCGGCAGAGCGAATTTCAGGGCCGCAATGTCTGGCACATCGCGCCCAAGGACAGAGCGCCGACCGCGCATATTTTGTTCTGGCACGGCGGCGGCTATGTCTATTCAGCGACGGACATCCACTGGAAATTCTTAAGCCGCATGGCATCGCAACATGGCTGGTCGATCACGGCACCACTGTATCCGCTCGCGCCTGAAAGCTCAGCGGAAGCGATTACGGCATGGGCCAGCGCATATTACGCGGCGTATCAAGCCGATATCAACGGCGCGCCGTTCGTCATGGGTGGCGACTCCGCAGGGGGCGGCTTGACCGCGGCACTGGCGCAAATGGCACGCGACGGCGGTCAAACACTGCCGGCTGGCCTGTTGCTCATTTGCCCATGGCTTGACCTGGACCCGGCACATCCCAACCAGCTAAAAACGGAACCGCGTGACGGGATTTTGACCATCAGCGGCATTGCCGAAGGCGGTAGTTTGTACGCAGGCGACTTGCCCCGCAATGATCCACGGTGCAGCCCAATCTTTGGAAACTGGGATGGCTTGCCGCCCATTTTGGCCTTTGCGGGCGGCGATGACATTTTGGTCACCGATTCCAGAGCGTTAAAGGCTAAGGTGCCATCGGTTGATCTCACCGAACTTGCGGGCATGATGCACGACTGGCCTATTTTCAGTTTCAGCGAGTCACGTAAGGCACAGGCCGCGATGGCAGGCTTTGCGGCACGGGCTGTGGCGTAACGCATTTGCGTGGTCGGGTTGGCTGCGATATGAAGTTGCTATGAAAGGCGATGCTCCATGCCGGCAGTAAAAGCAGCCAACCCGCGCGACGTTTTTGCATCGGATGACTGGCGTGCCATCACGACCTTGTCCTTATGGCGCGGCATCTGGCTGATCATCCATGCGTGGATCATCGTGGCGCTTGCCGCATTTGGTGGCGCTGCGGCGTGGAACTATCACTGGCTTGCCGGGATATTGATGACGCCGCTGGCACTGGCCGTATTGGGTGGACGGCAATTGGGGCTGTCCATCCTGATGCATGACGGTGCGCACGGTCTGCTCCACCCCAATCGCAAAACCAACAACTGGCTGGGGCAATGGCCGTCAGGCGCTGCAACCGGCAGCGACCTGTTCGCCTATCGCGCCTATCATCTGACGCACCATAAATTCACGCAGCAAGCCGAAGACCCGGACCTGTCCTTGTCCGCGCCGTTTCCAACCAGCCGCGACAGCCTGCGCCGTAAGTTCATACGCGACCTGACCGGGCAAACTTTCTTTAAGCAACGGCGCGCGCAATTTGCGGCAGCGTTGCGCGATGTAGCCGCGATACTGCGTGACGAAAACGGCGCGGGTAAAGCCGATACGCACGCAGGCCGCGCACTCAACATGCAAAACAGAGCCGGTGTCGGCGCGCCAATCGCCAATGTGGAAGGCGCCAAAGCGACCGCGCGTACCGTGGGCCGGTTCCTGATTTTGCAGGCGATATTGCTCGCGATATCGTTGACGATATGGGGATGGACGCCATTTTTGCTTTGGCTGGCTGCGCTCGCGACAACATTTCAATTGTTCCTGCGCATCCGCAACATTGCCGAGCACGCCTGCACACCGACGGGCAGCGGCGACCCGTTCACGCACGCACGCACGACCTATGCGGGCGCCTTGGCACGCATGACCGTGGCGCCTTATTGGGTGAACTATCACAGCGAACATCATCTGTTCATGGGTGTGCCATGCTATAAATTACGCGACACCCACCGGCTGCTCGGCAATGGCGGCTATTATCCGCGCATGACGATTTCGCCCAATTACCGCGATGTTTTGCGGCAGGCGGTCAACCGGCCTACAGCCACCCAGCCCGCTTGAACCGGATGAAGAGGGTGAAGAGGGTGAAGAGGGTGACGCAAACGGTCGCCATCGTCGGGTTCATGCAAGCGCTTCCGCAATCAACTGGCGGCTGTTCGCAATCCCATAAAGCGCAATGAAGCTGCCCATGCGCGGACCGGCGCTTGAGCCCAACAGCGTTTCATACAGCGCCTTGAACCAATCACGCAGATTTTCGAAACCGCCCTCTTTGCCGATTTCATACACGATATTTTGTATGTCCTCGGCGGTCGCGTCCGAAGGCAGTTCGGCCAAACGCGCATCGAGCGTTTGCAACGCAGCAACCTCAACACCCTCGGGCTTACGCTTTTGCAAGGTCGGCGCAACAAAATCGCGATTATACGCAAGCGCGATGGGGATAAGTTCCGCCAGTTCAGGCGCATTTTCCGGCGACACATTGTCGGCATAATTGCCAAGATAGGCCCAGACCTGCTCCTCGGTCGCGCCTGCACCCATGACGCCAACGAGGTTCAGCAACAGACCGAATGTAACGGGCGGCTGCCCGCTTGGCACCTGCCCATTGTGGATATGGTGGACCGGGTTCCCCAGCCGCTTTTCAACGGGTTGGTCATGCCATTGCGCGCGGAACTGAAAATATTCGTCCACCGCTTTGGGCACGACACCCAAATGCAGCTGCTTCGCGCTCTTTGGTTCGCGGAAAGCATAAAATGCGACGCTATTTTCCGTGCCGTATTTCAGCCAATCCTCAAGCGCGAGACCATTGCCCTTTGACTTCGAAATCTTCTCGCCTTTTTCGTCGAGGAACATTTCATAGATCAGGCTTTCGGGTGGACGCCCGCCAAGGACGCGTGCAATCTTTCCGGATTGCACGCCGCTGTCGGTCAAATCTTTCCCGTACATTTCGTAATCAACGCCAATTGCGACCCAACGCATGGCCCAATCGACCTTCCACTGCAGCTTCGCCTTACCGCCAAGGATCGACTGGGTGACAAGGTCGCCGCTATCGTCAAAACGCACGAGGCCAGCTTCGGGATCTACGACTTCAACCGGCACCTGAAGGACAATGCCCGTCTTTTCGCTAATCGGCAGAATCGGGGAATAAGTGGCGGCGCGTTCTTTGCGCAAGGTCGGCAGCATGATGTCCATGATGCCCTGATAATTGCGCAGCACATTTTTCAGTGCATCGTCAAAAGCGCCGCTCTCATATTGCGAGGATGACGAGATAAATTCATAGTCAAAGCCGAACTGGTCAAGGAATTCGCGCAGCATGGCATTGTTGTGCGCGGCGAAGCTTTCGAACTTTTCGAACGGATCGGGAATGCGCGACAGCGGCTTGCCGAGATGTTCGGTCAGCATCGCCTGGTTCGGCACATTGTCCGGAACCTTGCGCAGACCGTCCATATCATCCGAAAATTCGATGAGCCGCGTGGGTGCGTCGGACAGCGTTCCAAAAGCGTTGCGCACCATGGTCGTGCGCAGGACTTCATTGAACGTTCCAATATGCGGAAGCCCCGATGGGCCATAGCCACATTCAAAGATGATTGCCGCACCGTCCGCTTTGCCGTTTGGATACCGTTTCAGCAAACGCCGCGCCTCTTCAAAAGGCCAGGCTTTCGATGCCATTGCTATATCGCGAAGGTCAGTCACGTGTTGCTCTTTCGTTCCAAATACGACTATCAGATGTTTATGGACACTCCCCTAGCCTTTCCTGCGCTCCATGCAAGCCATGCCGGCATATGGGTGGGTTCCATCGATGGTCAGGTAACAACCGTCGGGAAAGGCGAAGCGGCTGGCCGTGCGGCGGAAACGCCGATGGTCATGCTGAATGCCCCGTTGGTTGCACAGCGGCTTGGCTATCCGGATTTATCGGGCCTCGACCTGCTGGAACTGTTCGCCTTCGTATATCCTGCCCGTTTTGCGGTTCCTACACCAAAAGGCATGGCCAAGGCTTTGGGCATTACGCCGCCGACGACAGATCAGGAGGTCCCGCAATTTCTGCTGGTGGCTGCGCGCACGTTGCTTGCCGTTCTTGACGCGCCAGACTGGGCAGAACGCGAAGGCGCATGGGACGCAGCGCAAGCGTTGATGCGGCTGCGTTGGCCATGGTCCAACCTGATTTTGGCGCGATTGAAAAAGCCCGAAAAGCCGGAACGCTGGCTGTTCAGCCGTCTGCCAGAATGGGAAGAAGCACCGCCCCGCACACCGCCGCGCGTTGTCACCCTTGGTGCCGACGCGGTACAGCAACGGCTGGCGTCGCTTGTCGGCGGGTCAGCCGAAACACGGCAGGGGCAGCGCGATTTTGCACAAGCCGCAGCCGAGATTTTTGCGCCCCGCGCGCGTAAGGGCGAGCCGAATATGTTACTCGCTGAGGCTGGGACCGGTATTGGCAAGACGCTTGGTTATCTGGCACCCGCCAGCCTTTGGGCGACGGCAGCGGACGGGACCGTTTGGATTTCAACCTTTACCAAGGCGTTGCAACGACAATTGGTCCGCGAAGCACAGCGTATTTATCCGGACTATGAAACGTTCAAATCCAAGGTCGTTGTCCGCAAGGGGCGCGAAAATTATCTGTGCCTGCTGAACCTGGAAGATGCGTTGCAAGGCGGCTTTGCGGGACGTGCTGCTATCCTTGCGCATCTCGTGGCGCGCTGGGCTGCATACTCGAACGACGGCGACATGATCGGTGGCGATTTGCCCGGATGGTTGCCGACATTGTTCCGGCGCAACGGGTCGACAGCGCTCACCGACCGGCGCGGCGAGTGTATTTATGCCGGATGTCCGCATTACAAAAAATGCTTCATCGAACGCGCGTCCCGATCATCGATTCAGGCCGAAATCGTCATCGCCAACCATGCGCTGATGATGGTCAATGCCGCGCGCGGCCGTGATGAACTCAACCGTCCAAGCCGCATCATCTTCGACGAGGGCCATCATTTGTTCGACGCTGCGGACTCGATGTTTGCAGCAGCGCTCACCGGCCAAGAAACCATCGAACTGCGCCGCTGGGTGATCGGCCCCGAAGGCAAAGCCCGCGGCCGACGCCGCGGATTGTCGGCGCGCCTCGCAGATGTCGCATCTTATGACGAAGAAGGTGGCCTTGCCATCGAGATGGCAAGAATGGCGGCAGAAGCACTGCCCGGCGATGGTTGGCTGGGGCGGTTGGCAGAAGGTACGCCGTCGGGCCCCATTGAACGGTTTTTGGCGGCGGTTCGGGCGATGGTGTTTGCCCGCGATGAAACCAATGCCACCGAAGGCGGCTATGGCTTGGAAACCGAACTGGCTGATCCCGACGCCGCTGTTGTCGATGCCGCCGCAGACGCAGCCGTCGCGCTGGAGGCGCTGGCACGTCCCCTGACGGTGCTGGGGCAACGGCTTGAGGCGATGGTGTCCGATCCCCCCGATTGGCTTGACGGCAGCGCCAGAGCCCGCGTTGAGGGCGCTATGGCGAGCTTGAGCTGGCGGATTGATACGGTCCGCGCATGGATATCGATGCTGGCACGCGCGGTAGGCCCGGTGGATTCTGAATTTGTCGATTGGCTCGCGATTGACAGGTTCGAAGGTCGCGAAATGGACATCGGCATGCACCGGCGGTGGCTTGACCCAATGAAACCCGTCGCGGATATCGTTCTGAAACCCAGCCATGGTGTCCTTGCCACATCGGCAACATTACGCAGTGGCGGCGACTGGAAAAATGCTGAGGCCCGGACGGGCGCTCTGCATTTGGATAAACCCGCCACGCATTTCTCTGCGATCAGCCCCTTTGACTATACGGCGCAGGCAGAGGTTCTGATCGTCACGGACATTAAAAAGGGCGATGCCGCGGCACTGGCGGGGGCATATGCCGCATTGATCGCCGCATCGGGCGGCGGTGTCCTTGGCCTGTTCACGGCAATTCGGCGTTTGCGATCAACCTATGCGCGCATCGCCGACCGATTGGCGCGTGATGGCCTGCCGCTATACGCGCAACATGTCGACCCGATTGACACCGGAACCTTGGTCGACATTTTTCGCGATGACCCGCACGCCAGCTTGCTGGGTACCGATGCCTTGCGCGATGGCGTAGATGTCCCGGGGCATTCACTGCGCCTTGTCATCATGGAACAGATACCGTGGCCGCGTCCGGACATATTGCACCGCGCCCGTCGCCTCAAAAATGGCGGCATCGATTTTGATGATCGCATCATTCGCGCAAAAATGGCGCAGGCATTTGGGCGCCTCATCCGCAGTGCAGACGACAAAGGGCATTTTGTTCTGCTCTCGTCCGCCGTGCCCAGTCGTCTACTGACAGCATTTCCGCCGGGAACGCCTGTGCGAAGGGTGACGTTGGCTGAAGCTGTCGCTTCTGTAAAAACAGGCCTTTCGCCAGATGAAAAATTGCGGCAGGACGTCAAAATCAGTCTCGATGAAAGCAACCCGTTTTGACGTTCACGCTCACATTATTTCGTCATGCAAAATCGAGCTGGGATGACTCGGTGCCGCGCGACTTTGACCGCCCGTTGAACAAGCGCGGCGAAAAAGCTGCCGTCACGATGGGCACATGGGTGAAGCGCAACGGTCTGGTTTTCGACCATGTCGTTGCTAGCCCCGCTGTGCGTGTGATCGACACAATTGACCAGTTTGTGAAGGGCACTGGCGGACGCATGGACCCGCATTGGGACCGCCGCATATATTTGGCATCATCGGCCACGTTGATGGACGTGCTGCGTGACCAGTCGGACGAACATAAAAACCTGCTGATGGTCGGGCATAATCCGGGCATGGAAGATCTGGTTTTCGATATTTGCCCCGATGATGGCACGTCGCCATTGCGCGACCTTGTTTGGGAAAAATATCCCACCGCCGCCATTGCGCGGATGGAACTGAATATCGACCATTGGGCGGACGTTGAGCGGTCGTGTGGGCATCTGACCCATTTCATCCGACCGCGCGATCTTGATCCCGATCTTGGGCCGCAAGACGAATGACCCCCGTTATTTGGCGGAAAGCAGGCGTGCATGACGCGGATGCGCTGGCGCTTCTTGGATCCGCAACATTCCTTGCGACCTTTGCCTTTGACCATCCGGGCCAACCACTTGTCGCGCATTTGCGGACGGAACATAGCCCGGAATATTATGCAAATGCCTTGACGCAGCCCGGTGTGGATATCGTAATTGGGGAGACACCGCTCGGCGCGCCTATTGGCTACGCCATGATAACCCCGCCATCGCACCCGGACCTGCAACAGGATGGGGATATTGAGTTAAAGCGCATTTATGTGCTTGGGCCGTGGCAAGGTGGCGGCAATGGCAGACAATTGCTTGAACAAGCCTTTGCCATCGCGGCCGAGCGCGACGCAAAACGCATGCTGTTAGCGGTGTACGAAAACAACGAAAAAGCGGTCGCTTTTTATGAGCGCGCCGGTTTTGCGGCGATTGGAAACACCGTCTTCATGGTCGGGGACGTCCCGTTTCGCGATATGGTCTACGCGCGGACGCTTATTTGAACTTAGGCCGCAGCGAGCGCAGATGCGAGCCGATCGCGAAGGGCCCGAAGCGCCGAAACATCAAACTGTGGACCAGTGGCAACGGAAGCTGATGCAGCAACCGGCGCTGGCGCTGGGGCAAGAACGTCACCTGTTTCCAAAAAGCGTCTGGCGCCTTTAACCGTATATCCCTCGCTATAGAGCAACCGGTGGATAGTGTGCAGCAAGGCCACGTCATCGGGCCGATATAGACGGCGCCCACCCGCGCGGGTCAGTGGTTTCAGCATTGGGAATTGTTCTTCCCAATAACGCAAAATATGGGTCCGAACGCCCAAAACCTTCGCCATTTCGCCAATGGTTCGAAATGCGTCCGCCGATTTTTCAACCATGATGGGTTATTTGACCTTTTGACGCATGCCTTGGCTGGCCCGAAATGTCAG
>JBILBJ010000142.1:0-5092 GCA_044353705.1 Sphingorhabdus sp.
AGCCTGATCCAGATTAACACCGACCTTCCGATCCGTGTCAGCCGCGCGGTCGATCTGGGCTGTCATGAAGGCTATCCCGGCCACCATGTTTTGAACCTGATGATCGAACAAAGGCTTGCGCGCGCAAAGGGGTGGAGCGAATATGAGGTCAACCCGCTCTACAGCCCGACCAGCGTCCTTTCTGAAGGCAGCGCAAATTATGGCATAGATCTGGCTTTCCCGGCCGAGGAGCGCTTGGCGTTCGAGCGGGATATTCTATATCCGCTCGCTGGCCTCGATCCGAAGTCCGCCGATGCCTATTGGAAAATGCAGCAAATGACCGAGATGCTGTCCGGTGCGCGGCTGACCATTGCGAAAATGTATCTCGACCGGGAAATATCCCGCGCGCAGGCACTTGAACTGACGCAAAAATATCTATTGCTGTCGCCCGCGCGCGCTGAACAATCGGTGGCGTTTACCGACCATTATCGCAGCTATGTCATCAACTATGGCTGGGGCAAAGACCTTGTCCGTGGTTATATCGAGCGCGGCAATCCCGACCAAGCCGAACGCTGGCGGCGGATGGAAAAGATACTCAGCGAGCCCACGCAGCCAGCGGACTTGCTTCCTTAGGCAAGGTGATCGCGGAACCAGGCGGTGAGTTCTTCTTCGGATAATTCACCCGCCGCGAGGGCCAAAACAATGCGTGTCGCGTCCTGTGGATCGAATGTCAGTGCATGCCCGTTGAGCGCCAAAAACAAACGCGCAACTACCCATGCTGTGCGTTTGTTGCCATCGGCAAAAGGATGGTTGCGGGCAACACCATATGCATAAGCCGCAGCCAGTGCAGCGGGATCGTCCGTGCCATAATTCCACTGGTTCACGGGTCGTCCTAATGCCGAGTCCAGCAAGTTGGAATCGCGCACACCGCTAATCCCGCCATGCTCGGCAATCTGCCGGTCATGAATGGCAAGCGCATCGCGTGCGTCGAGCCAATGGGGCTCAATTCGAATGGCCGGAGGCAATTGCGGCCCTTACTGCGCCAACACGCGCAATATGTCGCGGTCCTCACGCATGATCGTTTCGGCCAACGCCATCTTTGCCTCAAAGCCGGGGTCGCTTGGGGTCAGGTGAAAGCCGTTAGCGGTTTCCGTCAGATATAATTCGTCGCCAAGCGACACCCGCAGCTTGGCGAGTATCTCTTTGGGAAGAATCATACCGGCGCTATTGCCGACTTTTATAACTTTAAGCGGTTTGTTCATACGCATGTTATAACACAAACAGTACTACAGCCGCAAGCCCGGCACATTGACGTTCACCGATTGCGAAATCATGTTGGCCGTGCCGAAGATCGTCATAAAGCTGATGTCGGTGGCAGGAAACGCGCAAGCTCTCGCAAAGTGCACGTTGTCGGGCTATGCGGTGGCATCATGTAACCTGGAATAGCCCGAACGATGCGCCTGTTTTTTGATCCTCGCCAGCTTGACCATGCGCCGGTTCAAGAGCTGCATAATGGCGCGTTCGTCCCTTATGCCGAAACGCCTGCACGCGCACAGGCGCTATGTGCGGGCGTACCCACCACACAACGGCCCACCGACCATGGAGAGGCACCGATATTGGCGGTGCATGATGCGGGATATATTGCGTATCTGAAGACTGCGCATGATCGTTGGGTTGCGGCCGGACGGTCAGGTGATGTGATGGGCTATATATGGCCCGTGGTGCGTCGGCGCGCGTTGGGCTTGACGCGTATTGACGCATTGGCCGGTCGCTACGGCATGGACAGCTCTACGCCGCTCACCGCCGACAGCTGGACCTCGGCCTATTGGAGCACACAGTCGGCCTTGTCGGCGCTTGATGCTGTGCTGGCTGGCGACCGCGTCGCCACGGCTTTGTGCCGCCCGCCCGGGCATCATGCGGGGGCCGACTATCTTGGTGGATATTGCTTCATCAATCAGGCGGCGGTTGCAGCGCAAGCCGCGCGCGACGCCGGCATTGCGCGCGTCGCCATTCTCGACATCGACTATCATCATGGCAATGGCACACAGGATATTTTCTGGGATCGGGGCGATGTCTTTTATGCTTCGGTCCATGCGGACCCGGCGACCGATTTCCCCTTTTACTGGGGGCATGCCGATGAAGTGGGCGAAGGCGCAGGGGCAGGCGCAACGCTGAACCTGCCATTGCCGCATGGGACAACGCTGACCGCCTTCCGTGCGGCGCAAGCGACAGCGCTAGACGCCATTGCCCGGTTCGACCCCGGCTTGTTGATTGTCAGCTTCGGCGCGGATACCTTTGAAGGCGACCCAATCGCCAACTTCGCACTGAAGACATCGGATTATGCCACGTTGGCGAGGGACATTGCTGCGACCGGATCGCCGACGGTTGTCCTGACCGAAGGCGGCTATGCGGTCGACAATTTGGGCGAAAATCTCGCCAGCTTCTTAAGCGGGTTTTGAGCTAGCGGTTCTGTTGCTCAAAAGAAAAGGGCGGCCATTTCTGACCGCCCCTTTTAAAGCTCAAATGTGAACCTGCTTAAAGCTTGCCGACCAATTCAGGCACAACCGTAAACAGGTCACCGACGAGGCCGATGTCCGCAACTTGGAAGATCGGTGCGTCTTCGTCCTTGTTGATGGCGATGATGACCTTGGAGTCCTTCATGCCCGCAAGATGCTGGATCGCGCCGGAGATGCCGACCGCGATATAGACTTCAGGGGCAACGATCTTGCCGGTCTGACCGACCTGATAGTCATTGGGGACGTAACCTGCATCGACAGCAGCGCGGCTTGCGCCAACGCCTGCGCCAAGCTTGTCGGCGAGGGGCAGGATGACTTCGCTGAACGTCGCTGAGTCCTTGAGCGCGCGGCCGCCGGATACGATGATCTTGGCTGATGTCAGTTCAGGGCGTTCTTGCTTGGCGATTTCGGCCGAGATGAACGTCGATGTACCCGCATCGCCGCTGCCCGAGACAGCTTCGATTTTAGCAGAACCGCCGGTTTCTTCAGCCTTGGCAAAGGCGGTACCGCGAACGGTGATGACCTTCTTCGCATCGGACGACTGCACAGTCGCAATTGCGTTACCGGCGTAGATGGGACGCGTGAACGTGTCCGCGCTTTCAACGCTGAGGATGTCGGAGATTTGCATGACATCCAGCAAAGCAGCAACGCGCGGTGCGATGTTCTTGCCGTTGGATGTGGCTGGCGCCAAAAACGCGTCATGCGTTGCCATCAATGATGCCACCAAAGGCGCAACATTTTCAGCCAACTGCTGCGCATAAGCTGCGTCATCGGCAACATGTACCGTGGTCACGCCAGCGATTTTTGCGGCCTGCTCGGCAACTGCACCGCAGCCTGATCCAGCGACGAGAACATGCACTTCGCCAATCTGCGATGCAGCGGTGACGACCGCAAGCGTTGCATCCTTCAGCGATGCATTATCATGTTCGGCATAAACGAGGGTCTTCATGCGGCCACTCCCATTTCCTTGAGCTTTGCAACCAGCGCATCGACGTCGGCAACCTTGATACCGGCGCTGCGCACAGGCGGTTCAACAACCTTCAACGTCTTCAGGCGCGGGCTAACGTCCACACCGTAATCAGCAGGTGTTTTCTGCGCGAGTGGCTTGGACTTTGCTTTCATGATGTTTGGCAGCGACGCATAACGTGGCTCGTTCAAACGCAGGTCGGTCGTGATGATAGCGGGCATCTTCAACGATACGGTTTGCAAACCGCCATCGACTTCGCGCGCGACATGCACGTCATCACCCGACACGTTGACCGTGTTGGCAAAGGTGCCCTGCGGACGACCGGTCAAGGCAGCGAGCATTTGGCCCGTCTGGTTCGAGTCATCGTCAATCGCTTGCTTGCCAAGAATGACAAGGCCGGGCTGTTCTTCGTCCATGACCTTCGCAAGGATCTTGGCAACCGCAAGTGGCTCGACATCTTCAGCGACGACGAGGATCGCGCGATCCGCGCCCATGGCGAGCGCCGTGCGCAATGTTTCTTGCGCCTTGTCTGGTCCGATCGACACCGCGATGACTTCGGTCGCAACGCCCTTTTCACGCAAACGCAGCGCTTCTTCCACCGCGATTTCGTCAAACGGGTTCATGCTCATTTTGACATTCGCCAAATCAACACCCGAACCATCGGGCTTAACCCGCGGCTTAACATTATAATCGATGACCCGCTTAACGGGGACGATGATCTTCATCTGCTCATCCTTCCATACCGACTCAAACGGCGAGTGAGTGCCCGCCTAAACTGGTGCGCCTATGCTTAACGTTAACGTGAACGTCAAGCGTTCGATACATTAAGCTGCCTTGCGTACTTCCGCGACAATTTTCTCGGCTGCATCGCCAAGGTCGTTGGCAGATACGATGGGCAGGCCGCTATTGGCGAGGATGTCCTTGCCCTGCTGCACATTGGTGCCTTCAAGGCGGACAACGAGCGGTACCGACAGGTTCACTTCCTTTGCCGCAGCAACGATACCGTCGGCGATGATGTCGCACTTCATGATGCCGCCGAAGATGTTCACCAAAATGCCCTTTACGGCTGGGTCCTTCAGAATGATCTTGAACGCCGCGGTCACCTTTTCCTTCGAAGCGCCGCCACCGACGTCCAAGAAGTTGGCGGGGAATTCGCCGTTCAGCTTGATGATGTCCATGGTGGCCATCGCAAGACCAGCGCCGTTGACCATGCAGCCGATGTTGCCGTCGAGCTTGATATACGCAAGGTCATATTCGGATGCTTCGACTTCGGCAGGGTCTTCTTCGGTCAGGTCGCGCAGCTCGGCGAGATCCTTGTGGCGGAACATGGCATTGCCATCAAACGCAACCTTGGCATCCAGCACCAACAGCTCGTCGCCATTCTTGCCTTCGCACACAGCGAGCGGGTTGATTTCAATCTGCTCGGCATCGGTGCCCAAAAACGCGGCATAGAGACCGGCAACCACAGTCTGTGCTTGCTTGGCCAAATCACCCGTCAGGCCAAGCGCCTTTGCAACGCTGCGCCCATGGTGCGGCTGAAGTCCGGTTGCTGGATCAACAACGATGGTGTGAATCTTTTCGGGGCTGTCATGCGCCACGTCTTCAATGTTCATGCCGCCTTCGGTTGAGG
>JBILBJ010000012.1:0-16384 GCA_044353705.1 Sphingorhabdus sp.
CATCGTGAATGTGACCCCGCTGGAGCCAGGTTGGGAAGGGCATGTCACGCTCGAGTTCAGCAATACAACCCCGCTGCCCGCAAAGATTTACGCCAATGAAGGTGCGTGCCAGTTCCTGTTCCTAAAAGGCGAACAGCCGTGCGAGACGAGCTATGCCGACCGTGCCGGCAAATATATGGGCCAACGCGGCGTCACTCTGCCCAAGCTGTAATCTGTCTAAATCCAAGGTTATGGCTCGTTTGGGCCCGTCGCGCGTTACCCTTGCGACCGGGTTTTCGGCATTCGTCTGCTAAAGGTTTTTAGTAACCATCCCGCAGCTGGTGCCGACTAAAACCATCTCTCCCTTTTGACATTGCCGCCCGCGCAGCCCATCACGTCGGGCAACAGAATCACGGGAGAGAGCAGAATGTCAGACGCACGCGAGTTCGATATCATTGTCTATGGCGCCACGGGTTATACGGGGCGCTTGGTTGCGGAATATCTGAAATCCAAAACCGGCCTTAAATGGGCAATGGCTGGGCGCAGCGCGGATAAGCTGGCGGAAGTACGCGACCTTGTGGGCGCTGCGGCAGACACGCCGTTAATCGTGGCGGACGCGTCTGACCCCGCATCGCTGGATGCTATGGTGAAGCGCACCAAAGTGGTGTTGACCACCGTTGGACCTTATCAGCTGTATGGCAATGAACTGGTCGAAGCCTGCGTTGCCAATGGCACCGACTATACGGATTTGTGCGGCGAGCCCGCATGGATGCGCCAAAAAATCGACCAACATAATGAAGCCGCAAAAGCGTCGGGTGCGCGCATTGTCTTTTCTGCTGGGTTCGATTCCATCCCCTTCGATCTTGGCGTGTTGATGCTGCAAAAGCATTGCGTTGAAACCTTTGGCGCACCTGCGCCACGCGTAAAGGGACGCGTTCGTGCGATGAAGGGCACATTCTCTGGCGGAACAGCGGCCAGCATGAAGGCGACGATGGCTGCGGCTTCAAAAGACCCGGCGGTCATCAAATATCTCACCAACCCGTTCAGCCTTGCGGGCGGATTTGAAGGTCCGGCACAGCCAGCCGGCAACAAGCCCGAATATGACGAAAGCATCGGTAGCTGGGCCACAAGCTTCGTCATGGCACCGATCAACACCAAAAATGTGCACCGTACCAACGCATTGCTTGGACAGGCCTTTGGCGCAGATTTTGTCTATGACGAAATGATGCTGACTGGTCCTGGCGAACAGGGCGAAGCGATGGCCAAGCATGTCGCGTCGACGCCGATGATGGGCGGCGACAATGACCCCAAGCCCGGGGAAGGACCGACCAAAGAAGAGCGCGAAACCGGCTTTTACGATGTGCTGTTCATCGCGGAATATCCCGATGGCCGGACCGCGAAGCTTAGCGTGAAGGGCGACCGTGACCCGGGCTATGGTTCAACCAGCAAGATGATCAGTGAAACGGCCATTGCGTTGAGCGAAAATCAAGGCGCGGGCGGTGTCACCACGCCGGGCGCTGCGCTGGGTGAAACGCTGGTTGACCGGTTGCAGAAATATGCCGGATTGATTTTCGCGGTTGAAGGCTAAACACGCGTATCATGCGCCGGACAGGACAGGAACGATGATGAAAAAACTACCTTTATTGGCCAGTTTGCTTGCGCTGAGCATCGCTGTGCCGGCCGCCGCGCATGATCGTCCAAGCCCGGAGCGCCTGAAGGCGGACGTTGAAAAACTCGTCAGCTTCGGCACGCGGCACACATTGTCATCGGCTACCGATCCGAAGCGCGGCATTGGCGCGGCACGGCGCTGGGCACAAAGCGAGTTTGAGAAGATTTCCAAGGCCTGCAAAGGCTGTCTGACGACCGAATTGCTTGAACGAAACATGTCCGGTCCACGTATTCCCAATGGCGTGAACATCGTTGATGTCCTTGCGATCAAGCCCGGTAAAATGGGCTGGGATCATGTCATCATTATCGCTGGCCATATCGATAGCCGCGTGTCCGATGTTATGGACTTCACCAAAGACGCCCCCGGCGCGAACGACGACGGATCGGGCAGCGCGCTCGTGATCGAAGCCGCACGATTGATGTCGAAGGAACCGCAAGGCGATGCGACCATCGTGTTTGCACTTCTGTCGGGCGAAGAGCAGGGCCTAATGGGTGGGCGCTTGCTTGCGGAAACCGCAAAAGAACGCGGGTGGAAAGTAAGCGCGATGCTGAACAATGACATTGTCGGTGGCACGCTTGGCACCGACGGTCGCGTCGTCAAGAATGTCGTCCGCGTATTCAGCGAAGGCATCCGTGCATCGGAAGATTTGTCCGGCCAGATGGCGCGCCGCAACAGTGGCGGCGAAGATGACGGCCCAAGCCGTTCGTTGATGCGCTATGCCGACAGTATTGGAGCGAAGGTGTATCCCGATGTGACGCTGGACGTATTCGGCGTCCGCCGCCCCGACCGCTTTGCGCGCGGCGGCGATCACCTGCCCGCGCTGGATCTGGGTTTCCCCGCAATCCGTTTCACCGTTGGGGTAGAAAATTATCACCACCAGCATCAGGATGTGCGCACCGAAAACGGCATCGAATATGGCGACACCGTCGACAAGATGGACTTCGACTATCTGGCCAAGGTCACGATGCTGAACATCTTTACCGCCAATGCGCTGTCGGTCGCGCCCCCTGCCCCAGCTTCAGCGACCTTAGGTGGCGCAGTAACCTCTAACACGACGGTCAAATGGGACGCAGCGCCGGGTGCGCAGCGTTATCGCATTTACCAACGCCGTGCAGACGCACAGGATTGGGTCTTTGTCCGCGACGTACAAGGCACCGAGGCTGTTCTTGAAGGCTTGATCGTGGACGATCATTTCGTCGGCGTCAGTTCGGTCAGCGCATCCGGCGGCGAAAGCATCATCACCTTTGCCGGGTTACCACCCCGCCGGTAGGCTCAGGCGACGAGCGGCTCTTCCATTTCGTCGAGGTCGCGCAGCACATAGCCACGGCCCCAGACGGTTTCGATGTAATTTTCGCCGCCACATGCGAGCGCGAGTTTCTTGCGCAGCTTGCAGATGAAAACGTCGATAATCTTAAGCTCGGGCTCGTCCATGCCGCCATAAAGGTGGTTCAGGAACATTTCCTTGGTCAACGTCGTGCCCTTGCGCAGCGAAAGCAGCTCAAGCATCGCATATTCTTTGCCGGTCAGGTGCGCACGGCTGCCGTCGACTTCGACGGTCTTGGCATCAAGGTTCACCGCAAGCTTGCCGGTCCGGATCACCGACTGCGAATGGCCCTTTGAACGGCGCACAACGGCGTGAATACGGGCGACAAGTTCATCGCGATGGAATGGCTTGGTCACATAATCATCGGCACCAAAGCCGAACGAGCGCACCTTTGAATCCATTTCGCTGATGCCCGAAAGAATGAGCACAGGTGTCTGCACCTTGGCCACGCGCAGCTTTTTCAGAACATCATAACCGTGCATGTCGGGCAGGTTCAGGTCGAGCAATATGATGTCATAATCATACAGCTTACCCAGATCGAGGCCCTCTTCGCCCAAGTCGGTGGTGTAGACATTGAACCCTTCGGTCGCGAGCATCATCTCGATGGCCTTGGCCGTGGTTGGTTCGTCTTCAATCAAAAGCACACGCATTGGGAAAAAACCCCCTTTGAAACCCTTGCACCCCCGAAGCAGCACCCGCGAACCGGGTGATACGACGGACTTTATTAACCATAAGAAAAATGAACTGAAAAGGTTAATTTGGCGTTAATGCTGGGCTTTCGGGTGATCTGTGAAAATTTAGTTCACAAATAATGACGTTTTCTGCGGGTTTGAGAGCCATGTGACCAGGCAAAAAAATTTGTGAAATTTTGCCCCAATTGCCCTTCGGACGACCAAAGGTGCAAAATCATGGACAACAGGACGTTAATTTTGCGGTGGCGTTGTATAATCTTATGCGGATTAAGGGACACTTGAACCCGCCTGCTTCGACATTATCTCTCAGTCATTCCGGCGGTTCATTTCCCCGCCGACGCGGGTATTTTGCATGACTGACACAAGCCTATCCAACGGCCTCCATATCGAGGCGCGTCCCTTCTCATCGCTGGGCAAGCGCGACCATGGCTGGCTGAAACCCAATTTTCACTTCAGCTTTTCGGATTATTACGACCCCGCTCGGATGAGCTGGGGTGCCATTCGCGTTTGGAACGATGATGAGATCGCCGCGCAATCCGGCTTTGCGCCGCATGCCCACGACAATATGGAAATCATTACCTATGTCCGCGAAGGCGCGATCACGCATAAGGACAGCATGGGCAATGTTGGCCGGACCGAGGCTGGCGACGTGCAGGTCATGTCCGCGGGAACGGGCGTCACGCATAGCGAATATAATCTGGAGAACGGCCTATGCCGCCTGTTCCAGATTTGGGTTCTGCCCCGCAACCGCAATGTCCCGCCCGCGTGGGATCAGAGGCAATTCCCCAAAGGGGATCGTTCGGGCGCATTCAACGTGCTGGCCAGCGGCTATGGCGAAGACGGCGCGCTGGCCATTAACGCCGATGCCCGCGTGCTTGGCGCGACCATCAGTGCAGGGGCGACGGCGGAATATGCATTGGCCGAAGGCAATCATGCCTATCTGGTTCCGGCAACAGGCCGCGTCCGCATTGCCGGCGTCGAATATGGTGCACGCGACGGTATCGCCATTAAAGGCGCGGGCGTGCTGCGCATTGAAGCCATTGAGGATGCTGAACTGGTGATGGTCGACAGCGCATAGTCTGACGCGCTATGGGCAGGCCATGGCCTTTGACCTTCCCGAAGACTTGCTTGAAGAAACCTTCCTGGCCTCAACCGGGCCGGGCGGGCAGAATGTCAACAAAGTCGCCACTGCGTGCCAGCTGCGGGTCGATGTTTTTGCGCTGGGCCTTCAGCCTTATGCATTCCGGCAGCTGAAGATACTGGCGGGCAGCAAGATGACGATAAACGGTGAGTTGATCGTCACCGCCCGCAGCCACCGAACCCGCGAAGCCAACCGCGCCGATGCCCGCGCCCGCGTGATCGAACTCATCGACCGCGCACACATCCGTCAGGCACGCCGCGTCGCGACAAAACCCAGCAAGGCCGCCAAGGCACGGCGCGTGGACGCCAAAAAGGGCCGGTCAACGGTTAAGAAAAACCGTGGCAAGGTTAGCTTCGACTGATAGGATGGATCTATGTACGAATTTGCCATTGATACGAACGCCCCGAAATCGGAAATGTATCGCGAACTGGTTAAGTCCGCCGATGCATTGACGAGTGGAGAGACGGACGGCGTTGCCAACATGTCGAACATCGCCGCTCTGCTATGGGCGTTCCTGCCCGATGTGAATTGGACCGGATTTTACCGCGTCGTGGACGGGGAGCTTGTTCTGGGCCCGTTTCAGGGCAAGGCAGCCTGTATCCGCATTCCCTTTGGCCGGGGCGTATGCGGCGCTGCGGCGCAAACGGGCGAGACGCAATTGGTCGAAGATGTGCACGCCTTTCCCGGGCACATCGCCTGCGACGCCAACAGCGCGTCCGAACTTGTTGTGCCCGTGATGCGCGATGGCCAAGTGATTGCCGTGGTTGACCTCGACAGCCCGTCGCGCGGCCGGTTCGACGATGATGACGCGCTGGGGATACAGTCGCTCGTCGCTGTTATTGCTGACCGCATTTAAGCGCGTTCCCTCATTAAACGGCAACGATGGGAACCCGGTCGCCAACCTCAAACCTTAATGGATAACGACATAGACTCGATCTGAAGGATATTTTACGAGACCGGCATGGACACACTCGAATTCGCCTTTGCTGAAGCCCGCCGTTATTTGGCCTCTCTCGACACACGACCAGTGTCGTCGCGTGGAACGCCCGCTGAGATGCTCTTGCCTCTGCCAGCACAGCTCCCCGAGCGCGGAATTCCAGCGAATGATGTGGTCCGCGCAATTGCAGCCGCAGCGGACCCCGGGTTAACAGGCAATGCCGGGGGACGTTTCTTCGCATGGGTAAAAGGCGGCGCGCTGCCGGCCGCGCTTGCAACGGACATCATGTGTTCTGCATGGGACCAAAATGCCGTGCTTGCATCGACCAGTCCCGCCGGTGCGGTTCTTGAGGAGGTGGCGGGCCGATTTCTGCTAGACGCTCTGCGCCTGCCCGCCGATGCCAGCTACGCCTTTGTTACCGGATGCCAGATGGCACATACGACGGCGCTGGCTGCCGCGCGTCATGCCGTGCTCGCGCAAAAGGGATGGGATGTTGAGGCAAAGGGGCTTCAGGGCGCGCCTGTTATCCGCGTGCTGGCGAACAGCCATCACCATTCGTCGGTTACGCGGGCGTTGCGTCTGCTCGGGCTGGGCAGTGATACTATCGTGCCCTTGGACGGAGACAAGCCAGGTCTGGTGTCGCCAGAGGTACTGCGCGCGGCGCTCGCACAAGTACCTGACGCGCCGACGATCGTGGTTCTCAATGCGGGTGATCTCAACATTGGTGCGTGCGATGATTTCGCAACTTTATGCCCCATTGCGCAAGCTGCAGGGGCTTGGGTTCATGTCGACGGTGCCTTCGGCCTTTGGGCCAACGCCAGCCCGCGTCTGGCGCCGCTGGTAACCGGAGTGGAGATGGCGGATAGCTGGGCCACCGATGGGCATAAATGGCTGAACACACCCTATGACTGCGGCATGGCAATTACGCGCCACCCAACCGCGCACAGTGCGGCGATGCGCATGACGGCCGCCTATCTAACCAGTGGAGGCGACGTACGCGATCCTATGGACTTCACACCGGAATGGTCGCGTCGCGCCCGGGCTTTGCCAGCGCTGGCCGCTTTGATGGAGCTCGGCCGTAACGGCCTTGCGGAGATGATCGAACGATGCTGCGACCATGCCGCCGCCATCTTTGACGGGATCGTGGGCTTACAAGGTGCCACAGGTATCGCGCGTCCGACAATGAACCAGGGCCTGATACGGTTCGACGCAAAAGACGGATCGAACATCAGCGACGCGGTGATCGCCGCGATCAATGCCAGTGGCGAAGCTTTTCTGAGCGGTGGCAGCTGGGACGGCGAACGTGTGATGCGGATCAGCGTCTGTGGCTGGAATACGAGCGCCGACGACGTCGCACGGACCGTGGCTGCAGCAGGTGAGGCCCTATCTAGGGTCAGAACCTAGCCTTCGCTGACTATTTTCAGCCTTCTACGTCGGGATTAAACAACTCCCAGCCGTCCGGACCAAGGCGCTCTAATGGCTGGTAGCGCGTTTTATACTGCATACGGGCGGCGCCATTTACCCAATAGCCCAGATACACATAAGGCAATCCAGCCGCCTTTGCGCGCAGGATGTGGTCCATGATGATGAAGTTGCCAAGGCCGCCGCGTTCTTCAATGTCGGGATTGTAAAAGCTGTAGATCATCGACACGCCGTCGCTTTGCTGATCGGTCAGGCACGCACCCACCAATTCGCCCAGCCGACCAAAAGTTGTGGGTGTGCGATATTCCACCACATGGCTTTGAACCGGCGATTGTTCGACCATGTCGGCATAATCCATATCATCCATATTCGCCATGCCGCCTTCGGGATGGCGTGTTGTCAGATAGCGGCGGAGCAGATCATATTGTTCGGATGTCGACCATGGACGGCATGCGCTGACCACCAGATCGGAATTGCGCCGCAATATTTTGCGCTGCGTTGCGTTGGGCTGGAATTCATCGGTGCGGACGCGAACCGACACACAGGCCTTACAATCAAGGCAGCTGGGGCGGTAGGCAACATTTTGGCTGCGGCGAAACCCGATGCGGCCAAGCGCTTCGTTCAATTCGTCTGCGTAATTGCCGTTCAGCTCCGTAAATACCTTCCGCTCGGTCTTGCCGGGCAAATAGGGACAAGGCCCCGGGCTGGTCACAAAAAACCGGGGAAAACGGACTGGTGCGCTCATATTCTCTCCGCTCTTGTGCTGGGACTGTTAAGACGTTCTTTACCTTTTATGCACAGGTCCCCAGTCGCTGAAAAGCGAATTAACCATGATTCGTTCGTTCCGGACTATTTGTTGAGCTCGACCCGCTCAACCTTGTAACCGGCGGCGTCTAGGCCATCGACAAGACCCTGCAATTGCTCCGCATCGCGGGCTTCGCATTCGATGTCGGTAATCAGGCCCTTGGCGGGTAGCGTCGTAAAAATACGCTGGTGATAAATTTCGATGATGTTGACATTATGCTCGTTGAACAAGCGCATGACTTTGAACAACGCACCGGGCCGGTCCTGAAGCGTCAGGCGCAAGCGCGCAAGACGTCCGGACCGTGCAAGATCCCGCAACAGAACGTTCGCCAGCAGGCGCGTGTCGATATTACCGCCACACAATACGATGCCGACATTCTTGCCCTTGAAGATCTCCGGATGGGCCATGACGGCGGCGAGACCCGCCGCGCCAGCACCTTCGACCACAGTCTTTTCAATCTGCAGCAGCAAGCTGACGGCGGTTTCAAGATCTGCCTCGCTAACCAAGACGATTTCGTCGACCAAGCCGCGGATGACTTCGCTGGTGAACGATCCGGGGATTTTCACCGCAATGCCTTCGGCCAGCGTGTCGCCTTCGCATGGCATCTGCAGGTTGTTGAGCAGCGCGTACATCGACGGATAAAGCTCCGCCTGCACACCGATAAGGCCGATGTCCGGCTTCAGCGCGCGCGCTGCAGTGCCCATACCCGACAGCAAGCCGCCGCCGCCAATTGGCACGACCAGCATATCCAGCGACGGGACGCTCTCCAGCATTTCAAGCGCAACGGTGCCCTGTCCTGCGGCAACATCAGGGTCATCGAAAGGATGAACGAATGTCAGGCCCTGTTCCGCCTCAAGCAAGCGCGCATGTTTGTAGGCATCATCAAATGTCTCGCCATGCAGCACGACTTTGCCGCCAACGCTTTCGGTCTGCATGACCTTCACCGTCGGGGTCGGGACGGGCATGACGATGGTCACAGGAATGCCCAGACGCGTGCCATGATAGCTTAAACCTTGCGCGTGGTTTCCGGCCGATGCCGCGATCACGCCCTTGCTGCGCTGTTCTTCGGTGAGCAGCAGGATCGCATTCAGCGCGCCGCGTTCCTTGTACGCCGCCGTGAACTGATGGTTTTCGAACTTCAGATAAATATTTGCCCCGGTCAGCTTGGACAAAGTCTGGCTGTGCAGCGTTGGCGTCGCCACAATGGAGTCACGGATCCGGGCATGGGCGGCGCGGACATGTTCAAGGGTCAGTAGGTCAGACATAGAAAGCGCCCCTAACGTATCTGGCGTTAAGTGAAAACAAACATTAAGACCCACCTATGACTAGAATAGCTTTTATCGGACTGGGCGTCATGGGCGGCCCAATAGCACGGCATCTTAAACAGGCAGGACATGAGCTGACGGTGTATAACCGTTCGCGGGCCAAGGCCGAGAATTGGGTTGCGACCTATGGCGGAACGCTGGCGCTGTCGCCCGCGGACGCGGCCAAGGATGCAGAGGTCGTCATCAGCTGCGTGGGCACTGACGATGACTTGGCGGGCGTCACGCTTGGCCGCGATGGAGCATTTGCCGCGATGGCGAAGGGCAGCCTGTATATCGACCATACGACCGTCTCCGCACGGATAGCCCGTCAGCTTGGCGTAGAGGCCAAGTCACGCGGCCTGTTGGTCGTCGATGCACCCGTGACCGGCGGACAGGCCGGGGCCGAGAACGGAACCTTGTCCATCATGTGCGGCGGCAGCGAAGCGGCGGTTGAGGCCGCACGGCCGATCATGGCGCCTTATGCCAAACGCGTGGTCCATGTGGGCGGCCCCGGCACCGGACAGATCACCAAAATGTGCAACCAAATCGCCTTTGCGGGTGTCATCCAGTCACTATCCGAAGCGATGCGTTTTGCGCAATCGGCGGAACTCGACGTGGAAAAAGTCTATGAGGCGATTTCGGGCGGCGCGGCGCAAAGCTGGCAGATGGACAATCGCTGGGCCACGATGGCCGAAGACAAGTTCGACTTTGGCTTTGCCGTTGACTGGATGCGCAAGGATTTGGGCCTCGCCTTCGAAGAGGCGCGTGCCGTTGGCGCGACCTTGCCAATTACCGCGATCATCGATCAATTTTATGCCGATGTGCAACATATGGGCGGCGGCCGTCTGGACACCAGTGCGATTGTGAAAAGGCTGCCCAAGGGATGAGGGCGTTTTTTGCGTTCGCCTTGCTCGCGCTTGCCGCACCTGCATATGCCGACGGACTGGTCGAGAATGTCAACGGCATCACGCTTGATCAGGACCGCAAGGTCATCCGGTTCAACGCGATGCTGGTAGGCACGGACGGCAAAGTCACGGAGCTGCTGACCAAGAGAGATAAGCTTCCCAAGCAACTCGATTTCCGCCTTGATGGACGCGGCGCAACCTTGTTGCCCGGACTAATTGATGCGCATGGCCATGTCATGGGCCTTGGCTTTCAATTGCTGACGCTCGATTTGTCCGGAACAAATAGCCTTGCCGAAGCGCAAGCCGCGATAAAGGCCTATGCCGCGAAATATCCCGAACGCCGCTGGATTATCGGCCGGGGTTGGAATCAAGAAAAATGGGGTCTTGGCCGCTTCCCGACCGCGCAAGATTTAGACGCTGCCGTCGGTGATCGGCCTGTATGGCTTGAGCGCGTCGACGGGCACGCCGGTTGGGCCAACAGCAAGGCCATGGAAATTGCGGGCGTCACCGCTGCATCCAAATCACCGCCGGGCGGGCGCATTGAACTGGTTGGCGGAAAACCGAGCGGTATCTTCGTCGACTCCGCCGCGGATCTGGTTGGCAAATTCGTGCCCGCACCCAAACCGTTGGAACGCGACATTGCCTTGGGCGAAGCGCAAAAGAAACTGCACAGTCTGGGCATCACAGCGATTGCCGATATGGGCACATCGATGGACGATTGGCAAAGCTATCGCCGCGCGGGCGATGCGGGATGGCTGACCGTCCGGATCTTTGCCTATGCCGGTGGCATCGACAATATGGTCGCCATTGCGGGCCCTGCGCCAAGCCCGTGGCTGTATAACGACAAGCTACGCCTTGGCGGCGTGAAGCTGTATCTTGATGGCGCCTTGGGCAGCCGGGGTGCGTGGCTCAAAAAACCTTATGCCGACGCGCCGGGACAGACTGGCCTTCAGTTTTTGGCCAGCGCGGAAATCCGCAACCTGATGGTGCGGGCGTCGATGGACGGGTTTCAGACCGCGGTGCACGCGATTGGCGATGCCGCGAATGCCGAAGTCATTGGCGCGATCGAGGAACTGTCCGAAACCTATACAGGCGATATGCGCTGGCGGATTGAACATGTCCAAATTGTCGACCCCGCCGATCTGCAAAAGCTGGGCAAGCATGGCATCATATCGTCGATGCAGCCGGTGCACCAGACATCCGACCGGTTGATGGCCGAAGCGCGACTTGGCCAAGAGCGGCTTAAGGGCGCTTATGCGTGGCAGTCCATCGCGCGCGCTGGCGGCAAGCTGGCGTTCGGTTCGGACGTGCCCGTTGAGTCCGCCGATCCCTTCGCCGGATTGGCAGCGGCCATGACGCGCGAAGATGCCGACGGCCAACCCTTTGGCGGATGGCGAGCCGAAGATCGCGTGTCACGCGAACAGGCGCTGGCGGGCTTCACCACCGGCGCTGCTTACGCGGCCTTTGCAGAAGGCAAATTTGGTTCATTAACCCCCGGGCATTATGCCGATTTCATATTGATTGACGTCGATCCGTTGCTTGCAAGCCCGCGCGAACTGCGTAATGCCATAGTTAAAGAAACATGGGTCGGCGGTCGGCCCGTATATAAAAATGCTGCGGCACATGCTGCGGACAAAAACACCAATGGAGAGACAAGATAATGCGTGCATGGACCTTAGCGAGCCGCCCTGCCGGGCTTCCAAATGACAGCAACTTTGCAATGGTGGAAACGCCCGATGCACCATTGGGCGCGGACGAGTTCCGCGTTGCGAACAGCTGGTTGTCCGTTGACCCCTATATGCGCGGACGCATGAACGATGCGAAAAGCTACTCCGATCCATTCGCGCTGGGCGAACCCATGACCGGCGGTGCAGTCGGCGTTGTGACCGAAAGCAACAATGCCGATTTTCCGGTGGGCGCGAAGGTTCTCCATATGGCTGGCTGGCGCGACAGCGCCGTATTCGGCGGCGGCAAGACGCCACCTGCTGGCATGCCGCCGGTTAAACTGCCTGATCTGGGTGTTCCCGATCAACATTGGCTGAGCATCATCGGCATGCCGGGCGGCACCGCATGGTTCGGCTTGCTTAAGGTTGCCGAGGCAAAGGCCGGCGAAGTTATTTTCGTATCTGCCGCCGCTGGCGCGGTTGGTTCGACGGTTACGCAAATTGCGAAGGCCAAGGGCATGAAAGTCATTGGTTCAGCCGGTGGCGCCGAAAAATGTGCTTGGGTCAAAGAACTCGGCGCAGATGCCGTTATCGATTATAAATCCGCCAAGGTGCTGCCGCAGTTGATGGCCGCGCTGAAAGATATGGGCGAAAGCGGCATTGATGTCTATTTTGACAATGTCGGCGGCGAACATTTTGATGCGGCGCTTGCCACATCCAACGAATGGGCGCGCTTTGCGATTTGCGGCATGATTGACGTATATAACGACTTCAAAGCCCAACCGATGCAGTATCTGCCTATGATCATCGGTAAGCGCATCATGATCAAGGGCTTCCTCTATCCCGACTTCTACGCACAGGTTCCAGAATTCAACGCCGATATGGCGGGTCTGATCCAGTCTGGCGCAGTCAAGGGCCGTGAAACGGTTAAAGACGGGCTGGAGAAAACACCGGAGGCGTTTCTTGGCCTGTTCAGCGGCGAAAACACCGGCAAGATGCTTGTAAAACTATAAGCACATTGCTGCGCAACATTGGTTGATATGTTACGGAAAAGTCTGTTCAAACTGAATAGGCTTTCCGTAACGTCATAAATGTCAATGTTGCAATATTGACGCACAGAATGAATTTCAGGAAAACCGCCGTTAACGGCGGTGACATTGCCATTTCCTTTCGTTAGATTGTGACAAAATGATTTCAACACAGGAGAGAAGCATATGTTACGACGTGACAAATCCCTCAGCCATGCATTGCGACTATCGGCAGCTTGCCTTGCGCTTTCAGTGCCAAGCCTCGCATTTGCGCAGGAAGCCCCTCAGGCCGACGATACAGCGGAAGAAGAAATCGTTGTAACCGCGCAAGGCCGCAGCCAGCTATTGTCTGACGTGCCAGTCGCGATTTCCGCGGTTAATGCCGAAACACTTCAAAATAGCGGCGCGAACGACATTCGCCAGCTGAACCAAGTTGCACCATCGTTGCTCGTGTCTTCGACGGGTTCGGAAGCCAACGGCTCGGCCCGTATTCGCGGTATTGGTACGGTCGGTGACAATCCCGGCCTTGAAAGCTCGGTCCCTGTTTTCATCGACGGCGTATACCGTTCGCGTTCGGGCATCGGTCTGAACGAACTCGGCGAAATTGACCGTGTTGAAGTGCAACGTGGACCGCAAGGTACATTGGGCGGACGTAACTCGTCGGCAGGCCTCATCAGTATCTATTCCAAAAAGCCAAGCTTCACCTTTGGTGTCAATGGCGAGCTGACCTACGGCAATTATGACTTCATGCGCGCTGCAACCAGCGTCACTGGCCCACTCTCGGACCAGGTCGCGTTCCGCGTCGATGGCGTGAATGTAAAGCGTGACGGTTTCTACCGCGACGACCAAAATGGCCGCGACGTCAACAATCGTGACCGTTACTTCCTGCGTGGTCAATTATTGCTCCAACCAACCGATGCGCTGACGGTGCGTCTGATTGCAGACTATACCTCGCGTAAGGAAGAATGCTGCGCAGCGACCTATGTCGACGGTTCCGTCAATCCATTCATTGGCGACCTGAACAACCCAAGCACGACCGGCGTGGCGTCAACAGCATCATCGAACAACATCATCAACGTATTGCGTGACCTTGGCCAGCCATTGGCTGCGTTTAACCAAGGTTATGGCCGTAACATCTCGGTCAGCGCCAACCGCGTCTTTTCCGGCGAGACCAAGGATTATGGCTTCTCCGGCCAAATCGATTATGATTTCGGCGGCGCAACTTTGACGTCGATTACGGCCTATCGTCAATATCGTTCCGGTCAGGCATCCGACACCGATTATGGTGAAGTCGACATTCTCTATCGTGCGCCAAGTGACGATGCCTATCGTCAGTTCCACACCTTCACGCAGGAACTGCGTCTGCAGGGTGAAGCGTTCGGCGGAAAGCTGGATTGGCTCGTCGGCGGATTTTTCTCCAATGAAAAGCTGACCGTCCGGGACAATCTGCGTTTCGGCAACCAATATGGCCGCTTTGCAACATGCCGCATCATTTCGGGTGGCGGTTTGGCTGGGCTATATTCGCCCACCAGCCCATCATGCGTCATCCCTGGCGTCGGCACCGCAACCATCGGTGGCGCATCGGGTCCATCCGCTCCGGATATTCTGGCGGCGTTCACGGCGCTTGATAACCTGAATGATCTGGGCACCACCAACGACCGTTATTTCCAGAACGGCACAAACTTCGCGGCGTTCACGCACAACATCGTGCACATCACCGATGCGCTCGATCTGACGCTTGGCCTTCGCTACACCAGCGACAAGAAGAAGTTCGACGCCACCTTCGGCAATGACAACACCGTTTGTACGGCGGTCCAAGGCCTCGTGACCGACGACTTGGTGAACCCGCAGACAACGGCAACGGCGCGTGCACTTGCGGGTTCGTTGATTGGCCTGTCTTGTCAGGGCAACTCGACAGCCGAATTGAACGGCGTGTCTATCAACGACAAGCGCAGCGAAGACGAATTCACCGGCACGGCAATCCTGTCGTGGAAAGCAACCAACGATCTGTTGCTCTACAGCAGCTTTGCGCGTGGTTATAAGGCGGGTGGTTTCAACCTTGACCGTTCGGCGCTGAAGTCACCAATCGGCACATTTGCAGCATCCGGCGGCGCGCAGGCGTTGACGGGCAGATTGCAATTCGACCCCGAACTGGTCGACAGCTATGAAATCGGCGCAAAATTCTCAAATGGCCCACTCAGCCTGAGCGTTTCTGCGTTCCGTTCGGACTTCAGCAATTTCCAGCTGAATACGTTTAACGGCACCGTGTTCCTTGTGCAGTCGATTAACGGTTGTAGCGCGGATTTGGCCGGTGCCGACCGTGACCAAAGCTTGTCATCCGCAGGATCCAACTTCAACGCAGCAGCGGCAACAACCGGCGCCTGTGCGGCAAGCGACGTGGGCTATGGCGTGCGCGCAGAAGGTGTCGAGCTGGAAGCATCCTTGGTGCCAGCACGCAACTTCCGCGTGGCGGCAGGTCTGACATATGCAAACACCAGCTATCGTGAAAATCTAGTCGGCAGCAAAACCGGTGCACCACTTGACCCCGCATTGCGTAAGTTGCCAGGTGACAACCTGTCCAACGCACCGGAGCTGGTTGCCACGTCAAGCGTCACATGGACGCCGGATATCGGCAGCAATGGCATGAGCGGCCTTGTGTATATCGACGGTCGCATGACCAGCGATTACAACACCGGTTCCGACCTGTTCCCGCAAAAGGAACAAGATGGCTTCGCGGTTTTCAATGCGCGCATCGGCCTTCGCGGTCCTGACGAGTCCTGGGGCATTGAGCTTTGGGGTCAGAACATCTTCAATCAGGATTATGCGCAGGTCGCGTTCAACTCGCCATTCCAAGCAGGTGCAACCTCGGCACCATTTGTGGATGGGCAATATCCCGGTGGTCGCCAGCTGATGTCACAGTTCCTTGCCGAGCCACGGACATATGGCATCACATTGCGCGGCAAGTTCTAAGAACGTCGCGAACCTAAACGAAAAA
Organism: Sphingorhabdus sp.; assembly: GCA_044353705.1. Lineage (GTDB taxonomy): Bacteria > Pseudomonadota > Alphaproteobacteria > Sphingomonadales > Sphingomonadaceae > Sphingorhabdus_B. The sequence goes on from JBILBJ010000012.1 coordinate 15,866, forward strand.
GGGCCTGCAGTGATGCGGGCCCTTTTTTGTTGGGTGGGTGGGAGCACATTATGTGTCTGGGCGGTGCGTAGCAGAACCGTCACCCTGAACTTGTTTCACCTGCGGTGACTGCGTGCCAGGGTCTTAATTTTAACCGTCGAGAAGTAAGACCCTGAAACAAGTTCAGGGTGACGCAACGAGTGATAACCTCGCGTTTACGACGTCCCAAACCCAACGCCCAAGAAGCCTGGCATTGGACCGTTCCATCCATCATCGCCCGCTGGCGCTGCGCTTAGCTTTTGCGCGGGTTCAGCTTCAGCCTTTGGCGCTGCCTTTTCACGGGCGGGCTTCGCCGCAGCTTTTTCGCGTGCTGGCTTTGGCTCCGCTGGTGCCACGGCTTCTGCGGGTGCAGCCTTGGCTTTTGGCTCCGCTGGCTTGCGGCCGCGCTTTGCAGGCGCGCGCTCTTCGGCATCACCCGATGGCGCTTCGACCTTGCCAAGACGCTCGATCTTGGTGCCAATCAGCTTTTCGATGTTTTCA
>JBILBJ010000143.1:0-4943 GCA_044353705.1 Sphingorhabdus sp.
AATCATTAATCGACCGCTTGAGGGTTGAGATAAGCGCGCCTATAGGTCGCGCGAGTCCGGCCCCTCAGCGGGGGGTCAGGCCTACGCAATTTTTCTGCGTCGCACCAAGAATACGGGGCTAAATTGATGATTATGTTGAAGAAATTTCTGGTTGTAATGGCTGCCATGGCAATGCCGTCATTGGCATTGGCGCAACCTGCGAATCCCGCGCCTGCGCCAGTCACGAAAGAAGTGGCTGCACCGGTTGTAGCAACGCCAGCCGCAGCAGCACCTGTTGCTGTTGAAGCAGAAGCAGCGCCCGCCGCCGCCGCTGCGCCGAAATCGATGGATGGTTCGCTTCCTGGCTACACGCCGCTGCGTCCTGACTATGCCAACAATGTTGGTATGCCGAAGCCGAAGGAAGTCGATTTTCAGGAACAATTCACCGAGAACGGCCAATATGCGAAATGGATTAACAACGCCATTTTGTTGCCAATCATCACGATTATTTCGCTCTTCGTTCTTGGCTTGCTGCTTTGGGTGATCGTGCGCTTCAATCGCCGCGCAAACCCTGTCCCTTCAAAAACGACGCACAATACCTTTATTGAGGTTGTTTGGACGTTGGTTCCAGTCCTCATCCTTCTTGGCATTGCTTACCCATCGCTCGACTTGCTTGCGAAACAGTTCAAGCCAGCACCAGCAGACGCCGTGACTATTAAGGCAACTGGCTATCAATGGTATTGGGGTTACACATATCCTGATCATGGCGGCTTTGAAGTTGTGTCCAACATGCTCAAAGAGCAAGGCGACGCTGCCAAGGGTGAGCGCTTCCGTACCGAAAATGACGGTCCCAAGTTGCTGGCCGTAGACAATCGTATGGTCGTGCCAGCGGGCGTTCCGCTCCGCATTCAGACAACGGCTGCAGACGTAATCCACGCTTTCGCCGTCCCATCGCTTTGGTTCAAGCTTGATGCCGTCCCCGGCCGTTTGAACGAAAAGTCGCTGACGATTACGAAGCCAGGCGTGTATTTCGGACAATGTTCGGAGCTTTGCGGTGCACGGCATGCGTTCATGCCGATCGTTGTAGAAGCGCTGCCGCCCGAAAAATTTGCGGCATGGGTTAAAGCGCAAGGCGGCACGATGCCCGGCGCTGAAAAGCCTGCTCCAGCAGCCCCAGCCGTAGCTGCCCCCGCAGCCGCTGCTGCACCAACCACTGACTCAGCCGCTGCCCCTGCCGCAGCGCCAACCAAGTAAAAAGGCCAGACTGATGACCACGATTGCCGCAACAGGTACAGACCTCCACGCGCATGACCATCATGACGCGGATCATAAGCCGGGCTTCTTCGCGCGCTGGTTTATGTCGACCAACCACAAGGATATCGGCACGCTCTATTTGATCTTCGCGATTTTCGCAGGGATCATCGGCGGCGCGATTTCGGGCCTCATGCGCCTTGAGCTCGCCGCGCCGGGTATTCAGTATCTTCAAGGCTGGGCGTCAATGATGGCCGGCAAGGAAGCGTCTTTGGACGAAGCCTATCACATGTGGAATGTGCTGATCACCGCACACGGTCTGATCATGGTGTTCTTCATGGTCATGCCAGCCATCATCGGTGGTTTCGGCAACTGGTTCGTGCCGCTCATGATCGGCGCGCCTGACATGGCGTTCCCGCGTATGAACAATGTCAGCTTCTGGCTGACGGTTGTTGCGTTCATCATGTTGCTTGGCTCCAGCTTCGTACCCGGTGGTACGGGCCTTGGCGCTGGTACCGGCTGGACAGTATACGCACCGCTTTCGACATCGGGATCCGTTGGACCTGCGGTTGATATGGCGATCTTCTCGCTTCACCTTGCAGGTGCGGCATCGATCCTTGGGGCGATCAACTTCATCACGACCATCTTCAATATGCGTGCCCCCGGCATGACGCTGCATAAAATGCCGCTGTTTGTCTGGTCCGTACTTGTGACCGCATTCCTTCTGTTGCTCGCATTGCCCGTATTGGCTGCTGCCATCACGATGCTTTTGGTTGACCGTAACTTTGGTGGCGCATTCTTTGATGCGGCTGCTGGCGGTGACCCTGTATTGTATCAGCATTTATTCTGGTTCTTCGGACATCCCGAAGTGTACATCATGATCTTGCCAGGCTTTGGCATCATCAGCCAGATCGTTGCGACATTCAGCCGCAAGCCAGTGTTCGGTTATCTCGGCATGGCTTATGCCATGGTTGCCATCGGTGTTGTTGGCTTCGTCGTTTGGGCGCACCACATGTTCACCACGGGCATGAGCGTTGACATGAAGATGTACTTCACCGCCGCAACGATGGTGATCGCGGTGCCAACCGGCATCAAGATCTTCAGCTGGATCGCCACCATGTGGGGCGGTTCGGTCAGCTTCAAAACGCCGATGGTTTGGGCAATGGGCTTCATCTTCATGTTTACCGTTGGTGGCGTGACGGGTGTTGTGCTCGCCAACGGCGGTCTTGACGACAATCTGCACGACACATATTATGTTGTCGCCCACTTCCATTATGTGTTGTCGTTGGGTGCGGTCTTCTCGCTGTTCGCCGGCTTCTATTATTGGTTTGGCAAAATGTCGGGTCGTCACCTGAACGAATTTTTGGGCCATCTGCACTTCTGGGTATTCTTCGTTGGCGTGAACGTCTTGTTCTTCCCAATGCACTTCCTCGGAAACTCCGGCATGCCACGTCGTTACCCCGATTATCCAGAGGCATTTGCCTATTGGAACGGCGTTGCGTCGATGGGCTATGCCATCATGGGTGTCGGTATCCTGATATTCTTCGTCAACGTGATCTGGTCTTTGTTGGCCGGTCGCCGCGCGGAAGACAATTATTGGGGTGAAGGCGCGACAACGCTTGAGTGGACGCTGACAAGCCCTCCACCATATCACCAGTTCGAAACGCTGCCGGTTATCAAGTAACCGGCGGCGGTTCGCCGCTTCAAAGCTTTAAGGCGTTTGGATACGGACATGACGACCGCAGCGCGTGACATATTAATGCCCGCCGAATGGCGTGACTTTTGGGCTTTAACCAAGCCCAGAGTTATGTCGCTTGTCGTATTCACCGCCTTATGTGGTCTGCTGGCCGCGCCCGGCACTATCCACCCCATTATTGCCTTTACGGCAGTGCTATGCATTGCCCTTGGCGCTGGTGCATGTGGTTCGCTGAACCAGTGGTACGAAGCCGATGTCGACGCCAAAATGGCGCGGACAGCACAGCGGCCATTGCCCGCCGGACGAATGGATCGTGAGGCAGCGTTGCACTTCGGCGTTGGCCTTGCTGCCTTTTCCGTCGGCATCATGGGTGTTGCTGTAAACTGGCTGTCGGCCGGTTTGCTGGCTTTCTCGATATTCTTTTATTCCATCGTCTACACAATCTGGCTTAAGCCCAATACGCCGCAAAATATCGTTATCGGCGGTGCTGCGGGCGCATTCCCGCCGGTCATTGGTTGGGCCGCCGTCACCGGTGATGTGACTTTTCTGCCGGTCTTGCTCTTCACCATCATCTTCTTGTGGACCCCGCCGCATTTTTGGGCGCTCGCGCTGTTTATGAAGACTGATTACAGCGCAGCGGGTATCCCGATGCTGCCAAATGTGAAGGGTCAGCGCGTCACGCGTAACCAGATATTTGGGTATAGCTTTCCCATGGCGGGCGCAGCGATATTGCCGTTCATCTTGGGCGATAGTGGCTGGCTATATGGTGCGGCTTCCGTAGTTTTGAGCGCGATATTCCTTATCCTCGCATTCCGGGTCTGGCAAAATGAAGCAACCGATGCCGCCGCTATGAAACCGGAAAAGCAGCTTTTCGCATTCTCCATCCTGTATCTGTTTCTTTTGTTCGCCCTGTTCGCAATTGACCGTATGGTGATCGCATGACCCAGTCTGACCAATCGCCATATACCGCCGAAGAAACCGCGCTTATCCGCAAACGCCAAGCGGCGCGGTCGCGTGTCATGGGCATCGCCCTTGTTGGCTTGTGTATATTGTTCTTCCTGATCACTGTTGTAAAAGTCGGAGTCTGGGGCTGATGGCGATATCGAACGCAAAAACTGGTTTTTTGGCAGGCGCGCTTGCCATTTCTATGGTGGGCGTCGGCTTTGCGGCCGTTCCATTATACCGCCTGTTTTGTCAGGTGACGGGGTTCGGTGGAACCACGATGCGGGTGGATGCGGCGCAGGCCGCCACCATATCCGCTACCAATAAATCCATTGTTATCCGCTTTGACGCCAATCATCGCGGCGACTTGCCGTGGGAATTCAAACCGGAACGCCCGACCGACACGGTCAGCATCGGCGCGAAGGATATGTCGATCTACTTGGCAAAAAATCTGTCGAGCGAAGCGGTGACGGGGACGGCAACGTTTAACGTCACGCCGGCGCTTGCGGGCAAATATTTCAACAAAATACAGTGCTTTTGCTTCACCGAACAAACACTTAAGCCCGGTGAACAAGTTAGAATGCCGGTCCTATATTATGTCGATCCAAAGATCATGACCGATCCAGAAACCAAAGACATTGAAGAAATTACACTTAGCTACACATTCTACCCAGTGGAAAAGCCAAACACGGTGGACCCGCAGGCGAACGGAAGCTAAGGCAAACTTACCACGTTAAGACTACAGGGAATTGACCATGGCGGGTGCCAAAAATCACGATTATCATATTTTGCCGCCGAGCATCACACCCATAATGGGTTCGTTCGCGGCTCTGACGATGTTCTTCGGCCTAGTGATGTGGATGCATCCCGAGCAGTTTGGTTATGGTAGCCTCGTCTTTGGCCTTGGCCTCATCGGCGTATTGTACACCTTTTACGCATGGTGGTCCGATGTTGTGACCGAAGCGCATGCGGGTGACCACACCCCTGTGGTTCAGCTTCATCTGCGCTACGGCATGATTATGTTCATCGCGTCGGAAGTCATGTTCTTCGTGGGCTGGTTCTGGGCATGGTTTGA
>JBILBJ010000013.1:0-16136 GCA_044353705.1 Sphingorhabdus sp.
CCTCAAAGTTGATTGCGTCTTTGGTGGCATGCCCATTTTCAGCCAGAAAAAACGTCTTGCTGGCGGCGTCGATATTCTGGTCGCGACACCGGGCCGTCTCATCGATTTGATCGAGCAACGCGCGGTGACACTCAAGGACGTCGAAATCTTCGTCCTTGATGAAGCGGACCAGATGATGGACCTTGGTTTCATCCACGCATTGAAGCGTATTGACCAATTGCTGCCAAAGCAGCGTCAGACATTGTTCTTCTCGGCAACCATGCCAAAGGCGATTGCTGAACTCGGCAACCGCTTCCTCAACAATCCTGTGCGTGTGTCGGTTGCACCCGCGGCAACCACGGCAGAGCGCGTTGAGCAGTTCGTGACCTTTGTCGAACAGCGCGAAAAGCAGACCTTGCTGACGCTCAAGTTGCAAAGCGAAGAGATTGACCGTGCACTTGTGTTCACGCGCACCAAGCATGGCGCCGACCGCGTTGTGCGTGGGCTTGCCGGTGCTGGCATCCAATCCGCCGCCATTCACGGCAACAAAAGCCAAGGCCAGCGTACCGCTGCGCTGCAGGCATTTCGTGACGGCAAAATCAAAATCCTCGTCGCAACCGATATTGCCGCGCGCGGCATCGACGTTCCCGGCGTAAGCCATGTGTTCAACTTTGAACTGCCTAATGTGCCTGAACAATATGTTCACCGCATCGGCCGTACCGCGCGTGCGGGCCGTGAAGGCATCGCGATGAGCTTCGTCGCCGGTGATGAGCGTGGCTATATGAAGGATATTGAGCGTCTGACGGGCGTGCGCGCCATGACGCTTGGTCTTCCTGAAGGTTTCCGTGCGGCTGTTGCCGCATTGCCACCCCCCGTTGCCGACAAGAAACCGCAACAGGCCCGTGGCGGTCGCGGTGGCGGTCAACCCGGTGGCGGTCGCACCAACTATGCTGGCAAGAAATTGGGCGGCAACAATGGCGGCACTGGTTTGAACGGCGAAACCCGCAACCGGACGCATGCACCACAAGGTGGGTGGCAGCCAGCCATCGGACCACGTGACGGCAGCCGTGAAGGTAGCCGTGATGCGCGTCCACGTAGCGACAATGCCGCAAGCGGTGACCGTCGCCCTACCGCTGACCGTGCATTTGCCGCGCGCAGCGAAAACCGTCGCGATCCCGGCGCACCAGCGCGGAACTACGGTCCTAAAAAGGGCGGTAACGGAAACTACAGAGGTTCCGTGAAACGCGCTGGGTAAACCGCAGCAACAACGACTAGCCGTCACCCTGAAACCCGTTCAGGGGGACGGCTTGGTCATCAATGCCGGAAGTGGCGCATTCCGGTGAAGACCATGGCCAGACCAGCCGCATCGGCAGCGGCAATCACTTCATCATCCCGCATCGATCCGCCCGGTTGAATGACCGCTGTGGCGCCCGCTTCCGCGGCAGCCAACAAGCCATCCGCAAACGGGAAAAATGCATCTGACGCGACTGCCGATCCAACGGTACGCGGCGTTGCCCAACCATAAGTCTCGGCGGCTTCCGTTGCTTTAATCGCGGCAATCCGCGCGCTGTCGCGTCGGTTCATTTGGCCTGCGCCAATACCCGCGGTTGCGCCATCCTTGGCATAGACAATGGCGTTCGACTTTACATGCTTGGCCACGGTCCAGGCAAAGCGGCAGTCGGCCAGTTCCTGCGCCGATGGTGCACGCTTGGTCACAACCTTGAAATCGCTGTCGGCAACATGGCCGTTATCGCGCGACTGCACCAGTAGCCCGCCCGTGATCGGCTTAATCGACAAGCCGCCGCGCTTTGGATCGGACAAATCGCCCGTCAGCAAAAGCCGCAGATTCTTTTTCTTTGCGAACACCTCCTTTGCGGCATCATCCGCCGATGGCGCGGCAACGACTTCGGTAAAAATTTCGGTGATGGCTTCCGCAGTGGCACCATCCAGCGGGCGGTTAACCGCGACAATGCCGCCAAATGCCGACACGCTGTCGCACTCGAGCGCCGCGCGGTACGCGTCGATCAAGGTTTCGCCCGTTGCCACACCGCAGGGGTTGGCATGCTTGACGATGACGACGGTAGGCGGTCCGTCACGAAACTCGCTGACCAGTTCCAGTGCCGCATCAGCGTCATTATAATTATTATAGGAAAGCTCCTTGCCCTGCACCTGTTCGGCTTGGGCAATCCCCGATCCATGCGGACCGACGGGCACATACAGTGCCGCGCGCTGATGTGGGTTTTCGCCATAGCGCAATTCGGCTTCGCGATTTCCGTTCACGGCGAGCATATCGGGGAACAGCTGCTGCTGATCCGCAAAAGCGAACCATTGGCTGATCATGCTGTCATATGCTGCGGTCGCCGAATAGGCTTTGGCTGCACATTTACGGCGGAAGTCATAGCTTGTTTTGCCGCCGCTTTCCTCCAACTCCGCGATCAGATTATCATAATCGGATGGGTCGGTCAGGATCGTGACATATGCGTGGTTCTTCGCGGCGCTGCGGACCATCGACGGACCGCCAATGTCGATATTCTCGATGATTTCATCGCGCGACGCGCCTTTGGCCACGGTTTGTGCAAAGGGATAAAGGTTCACCACGACAAGGTCGATTGCACCAATGTCATGTTCTTTCATCGACGCTGCATGTTCGGCATTGTCGCGCACGGCAAGCAATCCGCCATGCACTTTTGGATGCAGCGTTTTGACGCGGCCGTCCATCATTTCGGGAAAGCCTGTAAGCTCGCTAATGTCCTTCACCTGAAGCCCTGCATCACGCAGCGTCTTGGCGGTGCCGCCGGTGGAGACCAGTTCGACATGGCGCGCAGCCAAAGCATGTCCAAGTTCAACCAATCCCACCTTGTCCGAAACGGACAGTAGGGCACGCTTAATGACGACGTCTTGCATAAATTTATCCTAAATGGCGGAGCTGCCAGCCGATGGTGACGCCGCCTGTACCAGTGTCCGTGGCAATCACAAGTTGGCTGGTGGGGTGGGGACGGCCATTTTGGCCCACCCAAAGACTGTCATCCACAGATAATTGACCGTCAGATGCCATAAATGCCCAATTGCTGCCGTTGGCCATCCGCAAAAACACCGCTTGTGGACTGTCGGAAGCGACGATTTCGATTTCTGGCCCAAGATGGAAACGGACATGCACCGGCATGCCTTCTTTTGGGTTGCCCTGAGGGAGCAAAGTGTCTTCTCCGCGCAGATCCATGCCATCGGAACGCAGGATCAACAATCGCGTGTGACTATAGCCAAAGGTCCGGACGTAACCGTCATGGCTTGCCTCAATACGGGTCGCTTGATCAATATCGCGGCGTTCGAGCCCCACTTCGACAACACCTTTGCCCAGCTGGCCGCCGGGCAGAATTGCCGTCGAGTTGGTGTCATTCACGCATAATGTCGAATGCGCCGCAGTGGTCCGAAGCCCGCGCGCCAACGCAGCCGGTATCGTTGCGCCGACAAGCGCCGCACCACCGCAATTGACAATCACGCGCTGCCCACCGTGCGACAATTCAAACGCAAGCGTTGAGGCGCATCCTGACGCCGACTGACGCGCCAGTGGCGGGGGACCTGCATCCAGCAGCAGTACGGACTTGCCTGCCGAAACGCGCTGATAGCCCCAATCGAGCGCCTGCCGATGTGGTCGCGCGCGCACTTCGCTGGCGGCCACCAGCGCATCTATTTGTTCCGCACCAATATGCGCCGACCCTTGCCACGCGCCAAGGCCGCCATCGGCATGGGTGAGGCCAAGCAACGCTGGCACGGCCCGCCCGAGCGCTTCGAGCAGGAATACAGGCACCATCTCGCTGCGCGCCGCATAGCATTGCTTGAGCAGGCTGAGCAGGCCGATCAATTCCATAAGCTGAACAGGTGAGCGCGACACCACGCCGCCGTCGGGGAAAATGGTCACCCGCAGCGATTCAGCCAAGCCGCTCTCGCCAACGGCGCGGCGCACCTTGCCCTCTGGCAACAAAAGCGATGCCGCGACGACGCCTGCCCAGCCCACGGTCTTGCCGAAATGGCTTTGTGCGCGCGGGGCTGTTTGATCGAGATGGCGCGCAACCCGGGCGAAATGATTGATGACGCGCGCACGGTAAATGGGGTCCGCACTGCTGAGCAGGAACGGCGATCCCGCTGCCATGTTCATCAAGCGCCAGGCACAATTGTCGACGCGCCATGCCGGCTCGCGCGTTTTCATGCCATTGGCCAGCAACCATGCATCGGCAATTTGCGCTGCGACCGGTGCACCTTCGCCGCGATTGGTCGCCGCGGACAAATCACGCAACCAATCAAATCGGTGAATATAGTCGGTCAGCGACGGCTGAAGCGCGAGCTTGTCATAATCCAAACCGTCGAACGCCTGTTCAAAACCCTGATAATGGAATTTGCCCATGCGCAGCGCCTGTCCGCGCGCGGCATCGCCTTTTAGCGGATCGTTCGGCACCGCAAGCAAGCGCATCGGAACCTTGCCCGTGAGCCTGCCGCTATGCAGCGGCGTGCGCCATGTTAACTTGTAAAATTCGAGAGAGAGGCGCTCGAGAAGAGTTTGGCCCGCGCCCTGGGGCCTGACAATCAACGCCGTTTGCCGTTGCCCATTGTCGCCTTCATCGCCGTCGGTCATTCACCCCTCAGCGCCAGAATGTTGGCCGCATATTGGCCTGCCCCACCCTTGAAGGTCGCGGTTCCAGCAACCAATGTGTCGGCCCCTGCCGAAATCGCCAGTGGCGCCGTTTGTGTTGTGATGCCGCCGTCAACTTCCAACCGGATATCGCGGCCTGTTTTGTCGATCATCTTGCGAATGGCTTCAATTTTGCGCAGCTGGCTTGAAATGAAGCTCTGGCCACCAAAACCGGGGTTCACGCTCATCACCAGCACAAGGTCGATATCGTCGATCAGATAATCCAGCATTTTGGCCGGCGTGTGCGGATTGAGAACGATACCCGCCATTTTACCCAGCGACTTGATCAACTGCACGGTGCGATGCGGGTGTGGCCCGGCTTCGGGATGGAATGAAATGATATCCGCTCCAGCCTCTGCAAAATCCTGCACATATTGGTCGACGGGTGAAATCATCAAATGCACATCAAACGGCTTTGCACTGTGTGGACGAAGCGCCTTTACCACCGCAGGGCCAATGGTGATGTTGGGGACAAAATGCCCGTCCATGACATCGACATGAATCCAGTCACATCCGGCGACATCAATGGCCCGCACTTCTTCTCCCAATCGGGCAAAGTCGGCGGACAAAATCGATGGTGCAATGCGTACAGGGCTGATCATAAATTTCATTTAGACGCTGGACCGCGCATGGGCAAGCTAGCGGACGGCGTTATACACAGCTTATCGCACGCTTTGGTGCGGCTCACGGCGGTAAACGAACAGGTCACCGATGACATCGCGTGACTCCGCAAATTTTGTGAAGCCAATCTTCGCTGCGACATTATGGGAAGCTGCGTTGCCACGGTCGATGATGCAGCGGATTTCGCCCAAGTTCGTTGCGTCTGCCCAGCCAAATATGGCGGTCATTGCCTCGGTCGCGTAACCCTTCCCCCAAGCATCGGGCGTAAACGCCCAGCCAGCTTCGGGAAAGCCTTCAAGATCGCTGATGCCGCGTTCAAATTGCGCCAGTCCGCCATTGCCGACAAAACGCCCGCTCTCCCGCTCGACAAAGGCCCAATAGCCATAGCCAAACAGCGACCACATGCCGATGCCCTGAAGCATTTTCATCCAGCTTGTATTGCGGCTGCGTGGCTCGCCGCCAATAAACGCCGTCATGCGCGGGTCAGCCCAAGCCGCAGCATAATCTTCCCAATGCGCAAGCGTCATGGGTTCGATGGAGAGGCGTTCGGTCGTGAGTGTTGGCGCTGTCATTTCTTACCCTCCGATCATAGCGTAGCCCTGAGCAGCATCCGCTGAGCGGATGCGTCCGTCGAAGGGCGCTTTGCAAACGATAGCCGCCCTTCGACTTTTCGCCAGCGCTTACGCGCTGACGGCTCAGGGCTTCGGTGTTTTTTGTACCTTAACCAGCCCGCAAGAACCGCGCCACGAAAAATCCGTCAAGGCCACCCTGATCGGCAAGCATGGGGGGCATGGTGCGGACATGGCCATGTGGATTGGCAACGACGCCCGCTGGCAATTCGTCCGCGGTCGCCGCCAAAGTTGTATATTCCGGCTGCCGCGCAAGAAATGCCTTTGCCTGCGCCTCGCCCTCATGCGGTTCAAGTGAACAGGTCGCGAAGACCAAAGTGCCGCCGGGCTTCAACCATTGCGCGGCGCGGTCGAGCATGGCGCTTTGAATCGCCGCCAGATTGTTGATGGCTTTCAAATCAATGCGCTGCAGCACATCGGGATGGCGCCGCATCGTGCCCGTCGCACTACATGGTGCATCCAGCAAGATGGCATCAAATAACTGCGCCGGTTTCCAATCCATGACGTCGGCATTCACGCGCTCTGCATTTAATTGCGTGCGTTCCAGATTGGCCATCAGCCGATCCATGCGCCGGGCACTGTTATCCAGCGCGGTCACGGTAAAACCCGCGGCCGAAAGCTGCATGGTCTTGCCGCCGGGGGCTGCACATAAATCGAGCGCCCTTTTACCCTGCCCGTTGCCCAGAAGACGCGCCGGAAGGCTGGCGGCGAGATCCTGCACCCACCATGCGCCTTCGTCATAGCCATCCAATTCTTCGATCGCGGTCCCGCGCGGCAAGCGGACATGACCGGGCATCACGCTGACGCCGCCGAGCCGTTCTGCCCAAGCCTGCGTGGCGGACGGATCGCGCAAGGCAAGATCAAGCGGCGGCGGTTCTGACAATGCGGCCTGTGCGCCTGCAATCATCTCGTCGCCCCATACCGGATGCCAGCGCATCATCACTGCCTCTGGCAGCGACGGCAGATCGGGCACCGTGGCTTCGGCGCGCAAGAGCGACCCCAACACGCCATGCACCAGCCGCCGTGGTCCGCCATCAACCAGCGGCAGCGCGGTCGCAATCGCGGCATGGGCGGGCGTGCCCAGCCGCAATATTTGCGCCAGCGCCAGCCGCAATACCATGCGTGCCTTGGTATCATCCGGCAGTGGTTGTTTGGTTTTGCTGTCAATCAACTGGTCGAGATCCACCGACCAGCGCAGCGTTTCTTGCGCAATGGCGATCGCGAGCGCGCGGTCCGGCGGCGAAAGCCCTTTGGTCGCATTTGCCGTCGCCTGATCCAACGGTGTGCCCATGCGCATGACGCTATCAAGCAACCGCAATGCGGCGCGGCGGGTCGGTAGTCCGGAAATTTCTTCAGTCATGCAAAGCGCACTAGGCGTCTGCGCCAAACAAGGGAAGAGCGGTTCGATGTTACGCCATCGCCAAGCTTCACCTTGCAAACGGGTGCATCTGCACCGATGTAGGGGTTAACCGAACGCGCTTTCGAAGGAGAAGCTTCATGGGCACGCGCCCTTCACATGTCAAAGCACCCGATTATTTGTCGAAAAGCCCGCCCGTGCCCGCACCGAAAGCGGTTGATCGCGAACCCGAGCCAGATGCAGAAAGACTGGACCCCGTGCGCTATGGCGATTGGGAATTGAAGGGCGTGGCGGTCGATTTTTAACGCGCCTATCGTTCTATCGATATCTTTGCCATTTTGACGCCGCGATGGTGCATTTAATAGGTACTGACCCTAATGGTGCACGCCCATAAACGGCGCTGACACCTCGGGCCGCACGCGCACCAATCGGCCGGTCGCTTTATCAATCATTGCCCAAGTCGTATTTGCCCGCACAATCACCTTGCCCGCGGCATCGACAAAATCCACCCGCCGGTCAAATTGCGCACCTTTTGGTTCGCGTTCAATCCAAGTGTTGGCGGTAACGCTCTCGCCGGGGCCGACATTACCGCGATAATCAATTTCGTGCCGGGTCACGACCCAGAAATAGGCGGCGATATGTTCCGGCGCGGCCACCGCCTGCCAATGCGATGTCGCCATATCCTGAATCCACCGCACCCAGACGGCGTTGTTGACGTGGCCAAGCTCGTCAATGTCATCTGGTTGCGCGGTAAATATGCGCGTGAAAGGGGTCACTTTTGTGATGATGCCATCCCCATTTGCCAAATGATGAACGCGGCCTCTTCGGCATTTTCGCGCAACCGCTCGAACCGCCCAGACTTTCCGCCATGGCCAGCGCCCATGTTAGTTTTGAGCAGCAGCACATTGTCGTCGGTCTTCATATCGCGCAGCTTGGCGACCATCTTTGCGGGTTCCCAATAGGTCACGCGCGGGTCATTCAATCCAGCGGTCCACAGCATTGGCGGGTAAGCCTTTGCCGCGACATTGTCATACGGGCTATAGCTGCGGATATAGTCAAACGCGGCCTTGTCGGTGATCGGGTTGCCCCATTCTGGCCATTCGCCCGGCGTCAGTGGCAGATCCTTGTCGAGCATGGTGTTGAGCACATCGACAAAGGCCACATGGCTGACGACGGCGCCAAACAATTCAGGTGCCTGATTGACCACCGCGCCCATCAATTCACCGCCAGCCGAACCGCCACTTGCGGTCACTTTGCCTTTGCCGGTAAAGCCCAAATCGATCAGGCCTTTCGCCGCATCGACAAAGTCGTTGAACGTGTTGGTGCGCTTGGTCAGCTTGCCGTCCAAATACCATTGATAACCAAGGTCATCACCGCCACGAATATGCGCGATGGCATAGGCAAAGCCGCGGTCGACCATCGACAACCGGTTGGCCGAAAAGCCCGGCGGCATCGCGTAACCATATGCGCCATAGGCATAGAGATGCAGCGGCTGGCTGCCGTCTTTTTTGAAACCCCTTTTGGTCAGGATGGACACCGGCACCTTGGCCCCATCGCGCGCCGTGATCATCACGCGTTCGGTAACATATTGCGCAGGATCATATCCGCTGGGAATTTCCTGAACCTTCAATGTTTCCAAGCGGCCATCGGCCAGATGATAATCAAACACCGTGTCGGGCGTGACCATCGATTCATAACCCAGCCGCAGCTTCGTCACATCATATTCAGGGTTATCGCCAAGGCCCGCATCATAGCTGGCCTCAGGAAATTTGATCGGTTGTACCTTGTGGGCATCTGCATAATCGCGGATTTCAACTTGATCGAGTCCATCAATCCGGCCTTCGGTGACGTAGAAATTTTTGAACAGCGACAGCCCCGTCAAATAATGGCGGTCAGACCCGGCAATCAGCGTTTTCCAATCGCCCGGGGTCTTCATGCTGGCGGTCGCGACGCGGAAGTTCACATGATCATCGTTGGTCAAAACATACAGCATGCCATCGCGCACATCGACGCTATATTGGCGTCCCGTTTTGCGCGGGGACACCATGATGGGTGTTGCGGTGGGATCGCTGGCGGGAACCAGCCGGACTTCGCTCGTCACATTGTCGCCTGTACCAATGACGATCCAATCCTCTTGGGCGGTCAGGCCGACACCGACGCCGAAACCGATGTCCTGTTCTTTATAAAGCAACTTGGCTTTGGTCAGCGCGTCGCCGATACGGTGGTACCACGCATTGTCAGTGCGCCAGTTTTCGTTGGCGAGGCCATAGACAACGCCTTTACTATCCGATGACCAGACAATGCCCGACAATGTACCCGGAATGATGTCGCGCAATTTTTCGCCGGTTTCCAGATTGCGGAAATGGAGGTCAAAACGTTCTGACCCTTTATCGTCGTAAGCGTACGCCAATATTTTGCCGTCGGGGCTGATCTCTGCAGCACCAAGGCGAAAATAGGCCTTGCCCTTGGCGAGTTCATTTTCGTCGAGGATGAGCTGTTCCGCACCGCCGGCAACCGCCTTGCGATAATGCTTGCGATATTGCGCGCCTTCTTCGAATTTTGACCAATAGATATAGTCGCCATCCTTTTGCGGGACCGAGCTGTCGTCCTCTTTCACGCGGCCTTTCATTTCCTGAAAGATCGTTTCGGTCAGCTGCGCTTGCGGCGCCATCTGTGCTTCGAAATAGGCGTTCTCGGCATTAAGATACGCGAGTATCTCTTTGTCATCAATCGCCGGATAACCCGAATCGCGCAGCCAATGATAATCATCGGTAATGATAACCCCGTGCCACGTGGCGCTATGTGAGCGCTTTTCAGCAACTGGGGGCTTAACTTCACCGGCGGTTTTTTCAGTCATAATGTCTTTCTGGGCAAATGCAGGCGAGGATATTGCAGCAATCGCAACAATGAGTGGGAGCAATGCTTTCATGAGAAGACTTCCTCGCTTATAAGGTCTGCACAACCATATGAACGGAAGTCCAAGATGTCTACCTACGAAGCCCGCCTTACCGCCTTGCGCGTCCAATTGAAAAAAGATCAGCTCGACGGTTTCGTCGTCCCGATTTGCGATGAACATATGTCCGAATATGTAGGGGACTATGCGCAACGTCTTGGCTGGCTGACTGGATTTGGCGGGTCTGCAGGCTCTGCCGTTGTTCTGTCGGAAGAGGCGGCCATTTTCACCGACGGGCGCTACACGCTTCAGGTGCGAGAGCAGGTGGACGGCAACAACTGGCAATATGTCGGCGTGCCGCAGACGAGCATTTCTGATTGGTTGAAAGAACACACCCCCGCAGGCGCGCGCATCGGTTATGACGCATGGGTGCACACCAAGGGCTGGGTCGAAAGCGCGACCGTGGCGTTAAAAGCCAAAGGCGCGGAATTGGTCGCGGTCAAAAGCAACCCGATTGATGCCGTATGGTCGGATCAGCCCGGCAAAAGCGACGCCAAGCTGATGGTCCATGACGACCGCTTTGCTGGGCAAAGCAGCGCCGAGAAACGCGCAGCGGTTGCCGAATGGCTGACGGCCAATGGTTTGGACAGCACGGTGATTTCTGCACTCGATTCGGTGGCATGGCTTCTGAATGTCCGTGGCTCCGATGTGGCGAATACGCCCGTCGCGCTTAGCTTTGTGCTCGCCCATGCCGATGGCACGGCGGACCTGTTTGTTGCCCCGGAAAAAGTCGGCGATGACGTCCGCGCGCATTTGGGCAATGCCGTGCGCTTGCGCACCCCAGAGGAGTTTGTGCCTGCATTGAAAGCCATGAACGGCAAACGCATAGCCGTTGATCCCGATCGTGCCGTTGCGGCAATATTCGGTGCAATGAAGGATGGCGGCGCAACGATCGTCGAAGCGCGCGACCCGACAATTTTGCCAAAGGCCGTCAAAAACCATGTCGAGCAAGCCGGCCATCGTGCGGCGCAGGCGCGTGACGGCGCAGCGCTTAGCCGCTTCCTGCATTGGATGAGCGAAACCGCACATCAAGGTGGATTGGACGAATTGTCCGCTGCGGCGCGGTTAAAATCCTTCCGCGAAGATACCGGCATGCTGCACGATCTGTCATTCGACACGATTTCGGCCACGGGTCCCAATGGCGCGCATTGCCATTACAAAGTTGACGAGGCGAGCAACCGCGCGATTGAACCCAACAGCATCTATCTGGTCGATAGCGGCGGTCAATATCTGGATGGAACCACGGACGTAACCCGGACGATCTGGGTCGGCCCCGGACAGCCAACAGCGGAAATGAAGGACCGTTTCACCCGTGTGCTAAAGGGCCACATCGCGCTTGCGCTGGCGGTATTCCCCGAAGGCACGCGCGGCGCGCAACTCGACACGATGGCGCGGGCCGCACTCTGGCAAGCTGGCCTTGATTACGCCCACGGCACGGGCCACGGCGTTGGCAGCTTCCTTGCCGTCCATGAAGGGCCGCAGCGTATTGGGAAATTCTCTGGCGGACAGGCTGGCACAGACGAGCCTTTGCAGGCTGGCATGTTCCTGTCCAACGAGCCTGGCTATTACAAGGCCGGCGAATATGGCATCCGCATCGAAAATCTGGTACTGGTCGAAGAGCGCGAAATCACAGGCGCGGAAGGTCGCTATTTCGGCTTCGAAACGCTCACCTTTGCACCAATTGACAAGACCTTGGTGGATGTCAGCTTGCTCAGCGGCGAGGAACTGCTCTGGTGGAATGATTACCACGCCAAGGTTCTGTCGATTATCGCGCCACAGCTGGATGGCGATGCGCTGGCTTGGGCACATGAGGCATGCGCGCCTTTATTCTAAGCCGTGCCTATCAACCGATACCCTATGATTTCACCCGAGGAATAGCACATCCATGACCCAGACTTTTTCCGATTACACGCCAGCTAAGGTCTGGGAATGGAATACCGAAAACGGGGGGCAGTTTGCGAATATCAACCGGCCCATCGCCGGCGCGACGCATGACAAGGAGCGCCCCGTCGGCAAGCATCCGATGCAGTTATATTCGCTTGCCACGCCCAATGGCGTGAAGGTGACTGTCCTGCTTGAGGAGTTGCTCGCGCTTGGCCATCCGGGCGCAGAATATGACGCGTGGCTTGTCAATATTCGCGACGGCAACCAGTTTTCGAGCGGCTTTGTCGAAGCCAATCCCAACTCCAAAATTCCCGCATTGTTCGACCATTCGACGCCGGAGCCTACGCGCGTCTTTGAGTCGGGTGCGATCCTTTTATATCTTGCCGAAAAGTTCGGCGCGTTTCTGCCGACCGAGCATCATGCACGAACCGAAACGATCAACTGGCTGATGTGGCAAATGGGCAGCGCGCCTTATTTAGGCGGCGGTTTTGGCCATTTTTACGCATATGCGCCGTTCAAGTTCGAATATGCCATTGACCGATTCGCGATGGAGGTGAAGCGGCAGTTGGACGTACTTGACCGCAATTTGGCGGGGCGGGAATATATGGCGGGCGATGCCTACACCATCGCCGATATGGCGATTTGGCCGTGGTATGGCGCACTAGTTAAGGGGCTTATTTACGACGCTGGGGCCTTCCTTTCGGTGCATGAATATAAAAATGTCATCCGCTGGACCGACCAAATCGCCGAGCGGCCTGCCGTCAAGCGGGGCCGCATGGTCAACCGCGTGATGGGTGACCCCGCCAGCCAGTTGCATGAGCGGCATGACGCCAGCGACTTTGACACCAAGACGCAAGACAAGGTCGCGGCGGCCACGTGAGCGCGCGCGTGGCGGTGGATTGTATTTGGCTCCTGCGGGCGTAGTTGCGCGGGTCACACATTGTAGCCACCACACGTTATCGGCAGTTTGCCTCACATCTAGTGGCGTGCGGCAATGCCGCCGCGCGGATATGCAAAACAACCCCATGCACAGTAGAAGTGCCTCGCGCCCGCGCGCGCGAGGGCTAATTATTGCGCGGCCCACCCGTTGCGGGGGCTGCGCTTTTTTGGTATAAGCCGCGCATGCCCAGTAGGCGCGACGTCGGTAACCCGTTCTGACGCGCTCGGAGGCACTAGCGTGCGCGACTGGACACACGCTCTAATCTCAAATCACCATTTTTTGACGCAGGAGAGCCGCGATGGCGCAAGACAGTACACATGAATTTTTGACGCCCCCAGATAGTGACCGAGACGGGCGCCTCGGGCACGACCCCGACTTCGATGAAGTGGAGTGGGACCTCCGCGCCCTCGAGCGGGAGATCGCCGCCGCCGAGTTTCTGGGGCAGGCGAATGCACACCGGAAGGTGTGTGGCGCCCTCCACCTGCGATATGGCGACGTCACCGCCGACGACTTGGCGCGCGCGAGCCTGTCGGACGACATAGATATCCAGTGCGCGCGACTGGGCCCGCTATTCAAGATGTGCGGCCTCGTGGGCGACGGGCATGAGATTGAGCGTGCGGACCTCGTCAAGACGATTGCCGGCGCGGGGCCGCAGAGTGAGGCGGAGATGCGGCTTCTGTTTCAGGGCACGGCGGCTGAGTACATGGCTGTGCGGTGCGCCGCCGACGCCATGCAGCCAGGCCAAGATCCGTCCATAATGTCGCTACAGATTGGTAACTTCAGTAAGCTTACCCGCCTAGGCTTCGACCTGCAGGAGGGCCTGCAGAAGTTACGCAGTGCCCAGAGGCCGAGCCGGAGGGTGCTGGACGCCGGCCCCGCCCCGCTCGCCGCCGTCGGGCACACCAAGGCGCTGCCGGCAGCTACCGACGGGCGCGACACCATTGAGCCGCACAGTGCGCCGGACGCGGGCATGGACAGGGGCGGGGATCGTGACTGAGCGGCACGCCCGCAACGTCGGGCCCATGATGGCGAGCGAGAGATGCGGCGCGCGCACCCGGGTGGGCGGCGCGTGCCGCTCGCCGGCGGTGTCTGGGCGCCGGCGCTGCCGCATGCACGGTGGGGCGCAGGGTTCAGGCGCGCCGAAGGGGAATAGCAATGCCCTGAAGGCGGGCCTGTACACGGCCGAGCGGCTCGCCATGCGGCGGCGGGTGGGCCTCATAATGCGGACGAGTAAAAAATTACTTGGGAATTTGTAACGGACGGTGCGGGTGGGCGGCGCAATATTGTGCAAGTTGCCCGCCCGCGATTAGCGTGGGGAACGCAGCCGTATTCCGGGGGCGTCGTCTGGTGTGCCGATGAACTCGATGCCAGCGGCTTCGAGTGCCGTTTTTATAGACATTAGATTGTGAACGGACGTGGATGGTAGCCCATCTGCGACCTCAATCCGCTTTATTGTACTAACGCTTACTTTGGAGTTTGTAGCGAGATCCTGCACCGTCCATTTAACGGCGTGGCGAGCGGACCGCACTTGTGCACCTGTAAGCATTGACAAATCCATATTTGAGTCTAAATAGCTCATATATGAACCATTTAGATGACTTCTTGAAACTTTTTAAACACGATTGGCGATCAGAATTCAAGCGCCTTGAGGGTGCCTACGCGCCTTCGACTATGAAATCCTATTACACCGACGTCAGGATTTTTGAGGAGTGGTGCGGCGAGAGGCGCCTGAGCGCCCTCCCCGCGGTCACCCCAACGGTGTGCGCCTTCCTCGAGGATCAGGCGGACATCCTCGCGCCGGCAAGTGTCCGTCGGCGCCTGTACGCCATCCGCAAGGCCCACCGGCTCTTGGCGCTACCCGACCCGACGTGGGACGAGGATATCAATCTGACACTGCGCAGGGTCCGCCGCGCCAAGGCCAATCGCCCGCGGCAGGCCAAGGGCATGACGCGCGCGCACTTGGACAGGTGCCTCGCCGTCCAACCCGACACCCCGTGGGGCTTGCGCAATCGGGCGATGATATCGCTCGGCTACGACCTGCTGACGCGCCGCTCGGAATTGGTGGCGCTGCAAACCAGTGACGTTGAATTTAGGGAGGATGACACGCTGCGGGTGCTTATCCGCCGCAGCAAGTCCGACCCGTTCGGCATGGGGCGGATCGCGTTCAGCTCGAGGCGCTCGGCTGACTTGATTGAAGCGTGGCTCGCGTGGCGCGGGACCGACATCGCGCCGCTCTTTTGCGGCATTTATCAGGGGAGGCCCATTAATCGGCCGCTGGGCACGACCAAGGTCAAGCTGATCATTAAGGAGGCCGCGGCGGCGGCGGGGTTCACGCCGGAAGATGTGCGGGCCTTTAGCGGGCACTCACTGCGCGTGGGCGCGGCTCAAGACTTGCTCTGCGCGGGTTTCGATACCGCGGCCATCATGCGCGCCGGCGGGTGGAAGTCGATTAATGTGCTTGGGCGCTATCTGGAGTTCGCCGAGCATAATGTGTGGGGGTGAGAACCTCGCGCGAAATGCGCAATGGTGTTTTGAACCAGTTTGTTCTGGACGAGATCCTCGCCGGAAAAGATGTCTTTATTGATAGTTACGCCTCTGCAGTAACCGCCGTTGGGTGGGACTGCATGGCGTTTGGGTGAGGGGCTGCAACGTAGCTAATAAGCGCCGTGGTCTCTTCAGAGGTTCTGCTGTGCCACTACACCTGCAGGCGCCTGTCGTGACCCGACGCTTGCAGCGCCGCAAGCTCGCCGCCTAATATCAACCCATTGATATAGAGTTGGATCCAACGTAATATCTAAAATCTTCCATGGAAAGGCCTTTTGATATGTCATTTCCATTACCCGGCATGGTAATTATATCGAAAATTCCATCGTTGTTAAAATCTTCAAAAATAGCATTTGCCACTTGGTTATGATACCTAAAAGTTGGATCAAATATTATATCTGATATGTAAAATCCCCCCACTTTATCGTTCAAATATATAACTGGAATTCCCGTTTTTGAATATGGACAAGTGATTATGTCATCAAACCCATCTTTATTAACATCAAAAACATTCATATAATTAAAATTAGTATTACTTAAAAAAC
>JBILBJ010000144.1:0-4891 GCA_044353705.1 Sphingorhabdus sp.
CGCCCGAGCGCGAGATGCTGCAAGCCGCGATTGACCATTCGCAGACCTTGGTGTCCGGCACCGTGCGGCTGAAGCTGTATAAGGGTCTGGCCAGTGTCGTTGGCCGCAAATCGCCCAACAGCCTGTACAGCGAAAAGGTTGTGACGTTTGAGGATGACGCCGGCGCTTATGACCAAAAGGACGCGGCGGGCTTCATCAAACTGAACGCACTTCGCCTGCGTTTGTTGGGACAGCGTAAAACGTAACTTCGCAGGGAAAACGTGATCAACGCGACCCCACTTTAACCGCCCGATTAAGTCTGATAGGCTCTCCTTTAGGAAGAGGAGAGTCGATATGCATGATTTGGTCATTCGCGGTGGAACCGTGGTGGATGGCACGGGCGCACCGCGCTTTGTCGCCGATGTCGCGGTGGATGGCGGTATCATTACCGCTATGGGCCAAATCAGCGCTTCGGGTCGCGAAGAGATTGATGCTTCGGGTAAAATCGTCGCGCCAGGTTTTGTCGACATCCATACCCATTATGACGGCCAAGCAACGTGGGACAGCGAGATGGGTCCGTCGAGCTGGCATGGCGTCACCACGGTCGTCATGGGCAATTGCGGCGTCGGCTTTGCGCCCGCGAAAAAGGACAAGCATGATTGGCTGATCGGCCTGATGGAGGGTGTCGAGGATATTCCCGGCACTGCGCTCGCCGAGGGGATGAAATGGGATTGGGAAAGCTTTCCCGATTATCTCGATGCGCTCGAACGCCTGCCGCGCACCATCGATATTGGCACGCAAGTTCCACACGGCGCGTTGCGCGCCTTTGTCATGGGACAGCGCGGCGCGGATAATGAGGAGCCGACCGAAGCCGACATCGCCGAAATGGCGCGGCTGGTGGAGGAAGGCTTGCGCGCAGGGGCTTTGGGTTTTTCCACCTCCCGCACGGTGTTGCATAAATCGATTGATGGCGAACTTGTCCCCGGGACCACGGCGACCGAACCCGAATTGGTGGGTATTGGCCGCGCCATGGGCAAAGTAGGGCACGGGGTGTTTGAGCTGACCACCGATTTCTTGGAAGAATGGGACGAGTTCGGCTGGATGGGCCGGTTAAGCCGCGAAACGGGGCTGCCGATTGCCTTCACCATGTTGCAATCGCCGATCAAGCAAATGCCGTGGACCGAACAAATGGCAGGGATGTGCCACGCTAATGACAATGGTGCGAACCTCGTGGCGGCGATTGGCCTGCGTGGTATTGGGGTCATCATGAACTGGCGCGGCACTGTGCACCCGTTCATGCGCAAGCCAAGCTGGCAGAAAATCGCCGGACTGTCGTGGGATGAGCAGAAGGCGAAACTGTCCGACCCGGCGTTTAAGGCGGCGATGTTGGCGGAGGACAATTTGCCGCCGCCGTCTGTTGATATGGCCCCATTCTTCATGCTGGTCACCGCCGCCTGGGCCATGCAATTCCCGCTGGGCGATGGCTTTAGCTATGAACCGACACGCGAAGAAAGCGTCTTCGGCTTTGCGCAAGCCGCGGGCAAAGAAAGCGCCGAATATGCCTATGACCAGTTGATGGCCGACGATGGCAACGGCATGATTTACCTGCCGATATTGAATTATATGGATGGCAATTTGGACTTCACCAAAGAGCTGCTCCAGCGTGACGATATCGTCGCATCGCTCTCCGACGGCGGCGCCCATTGCGGAACCATTTGCGACGCGGCGTCACCGACATTCCTGCTCAGTTACTGGGCGCGCGATCGCAAGGCCGGAACAATACCGCTCGAACTGGCCGTCAAACGCCAATGCCACGACACGGCGCGGCTTTATGGGTTGAATGACCGCGGTGTTCTGAAACCCGGCTATCTTGCCGATATCAACGTCATCGATTTTGATGCGTTGAAATTGTTGAAGCCATGGCTGGCGTTCGACTTGCCCGCCGGTGGCAAGCGGCTCCTGCAAAAGGCTGAAGGCTATGCCGCGACGATAAAATCGGGTGTGGTCACGTTCCGTGATGGCGCGATGACAGGCGCTTTGCCCGGTATCGTGGTGCGCGGTCCGCAGAGCATCGATATGGCGGAAGCCGCGGAATAATAAGGGAGGACTTCCAGCGCGGAAGCCACTCCATTTATTACACGCGCATTGGCATCAAAACGTACAGCGCCGCTGACTCGTAATTCTCGCGAATGAGCGTTGGGGCGCTGGCGTCGGCCAAGTGAAGTTCGACGATGTCGCCTTCGATCTCGCCCAAGATGTCCATCAAATAACGCGCGTTAAAGCCGATTTCGAAGCTATCGCTGCTATATTGGCCGGACACTTCTTCTGCAGCAGTGCCGTTTTCAGGGCTGGTGACCGACAAAGTGATCTTGTCTTTATCGAGCGCCATTTTGACCGCGCGGGTTTTTTCGGTGGCGATGGTCGCCACGCGGTCAACGCCTTGGCTGAATGCCTTGGGGTCGATGCGCAGCAGCTTGTCATTCGCGGTTGGAATGACGCGGCTGTAATCGGGGAATGTGCCGTCGATCAGCTTTGATGTCAGGATGACGCTGTCAAAGGTGAAGCGGATTTTGCTCGCCGACAGATCGATCTGGATGACATTGCCGCCGCTTTCGTCCAGCAGCTTGCGGATTTCGGCGACGCATTTGCGCGGCACGATGATGTCGGGCATATTTTCTGCACCCGCCGGACGTGGCAGCGTGACGCGGGCGAGGCGGTGGCCGTCGGTGGCCGCTGCCTTCAACACAGGATCGGCATCGTCGGTGACGTGCAGGAAAATACCGTTGAGATAATAACGCGTCTCTTCGGTCGAAATCGCAAAGCGCGTCTTGTCGATAATCTGGATCAACGAGCTTGCCGGAATTTCGAACGATGTGGGCAATTCGCCCTCTGCAATCGTTGGGAAATCTTCGCGCGGCAGCGTTGCGAGCGAGAAGCGCGCGCGGCCAGCGTTCACCGCCATGCGGCCGTCTGCGGCATGCAGCTGGACCTGCGATCCTTCGGGCAATTTGCGCGCGATTTCGAACAAGGTGTGCGCCGAAACGGTGGTTGCACCGGGGGTTTCGACATCGGCGGCAAAGGTTTCAACGACCTGCAGATCAAGGTCCGTCGCGGTCAGCTTGATCTTGCCGCCTTCGCTGGCTTCGATCAGGACGTTCGACAAAATGGGGATAGTGTTGCGCCGTTCCACAACGGATTGGACGTGGCTCAGGCTTTTCAGCAGGGTCGCGCGTTCGATCGTGGCTCTCATTCAAATTCCCCTTATCGGGCATGGCGAGCATAAAGCAGCCAAAAATCCCTATTTCTATGGCAACTCTTCCATAACCGCTTTGGCCAGCAGGGCAAGCCGATAGGTTTTGCGTCGAAGAATATCCTGTGGAATAAGGCGATTATGGGTATTTCAACAAACGGTAGACGGCTTTTCATCGCACGGCATGGGGAGACGGTGTTTAACAAAATTGCGCGGATGCAGGGGCAGGCAGAGCTGCATACCCCGCTGACGTGGGAGGGTTGTGTGCAAGCGCGCGCGATGGGCCGTGCGTTGGCCCATTATCTGGGAGATGACCCCACGCCGCAGCTTTGGTCGTCCACCGCCGGGCGCGCGCTGCAGACACTTGCATTGGTCGCAGAGGAAATCGACGCCGACTGGCACCAAACGATGCGCGACGACCGGCTGTTGGAGATTGACGTCGGCCTTTGGTCAAGCCGCACCTATGCCGACATATCCGCGGAAATCGGCCCAATTGTCGATATGGAGCACAAGCTGTTTTCCGTACGTCCCGAGGGCGGCGAATTTTACGATGATGTCGCGCAGCGACTGCGTCACTGGATAGCGGACCAAAGCTTTGAACAGGACATGCTGATCATTTGCCACGGGATGACCGCACGTGTGCTGCGCGGGGTATTGCTGGGGCTGGAACCCATGGAACGCTTTGGCGCGCCCATCGCCCACAGCCTTGCGCAGGGCAGCATGGTGATGATCCGCGACGGTGTCGAAACGCTGGTGATTGACGGCGATGGCGCAGGAGAACGTGCTTGAGGCGTTTGGCGTGGTTGCTATGTGTGGCGGCATTGGCCGCGCCGCTCGCCGCCAAAGACCGGCTTGGCGTGTATCAGGGGTGGGCGGCGTTTCGTGACCCGGACCCCCCCGCTGCTATGCGATTTCCGAGCCCGACGAGACGATAGGACCGCCAACGCGGGCGGCTTATGTCTCCATCGGTTTTTGGCCAAAGCGCAGGGTGACGCATCAGCTTTACGTGCGGCTGTCGCGCGATCGGGCGGTCAATAGCGGCGTGACATTGACCGCTGGCGGAAGGCGCTTTCGTTTAAAGGCCAATAGCAACGCGGCATGGGCGGCGGACCGGCGGATGGACTTGGCGATTATCGCTGCCATTCGCTCGGCAACGTCGCTCAGCATCGAAACGATCGGGCGCGATGGCCGGTCGATTGTCGATGCCTACGCCTTGCGCGGAGCGCCCAGTGCAATCGATGCAGCGGCGTTGGGATGCGCTGTACGATAGCATAGCTGGCATTTCGGCGATTCATTGCGTATAGGCGCGGCCATCATGCAGATTCCCGGCCATATAGACCCCGTTGTCACCCCACGCGCGATTACGCAGCGTGCGGATGGCCGAATTGACCTCATGGGTCTCAGCCATCTCCAAATCCGTCAGCTGTTTGAAGAATCGCAGCTCGATGAAAAAGCGGCAAAGCTGCGGTCAAAGCAGGTGTTTCACTGGATCTACCATCGCGGCGTGACCGATTTTGAAGCGATGACCGACATCGCCAAAACCATGCGCCCATGGCTTGCCGACCGCTTTGTCATTGGCCGGCCAGAGGTGGTCGAAGCGCAGGTTTCGACCGATGGCACGCGCAAATGGCTTTTGCGCACCGATGACGCGCAAGATTATGA
>JBILBJ010000014.1:0-15949 GCA_044353705.1 Sphingorhabdus sp.
CTGGAAGGTCGGACTCGCGCAACCTATAGGCGCGCTTATCTGAACCCTCAAGCGGTCGATTAATGATTTTTAGCATTTAATTGCTCCACTCTTCTACCTATTTGCGTTGCAATCCGCTAAACGGAACATGCAAAACACAACATTCGCCAGCCAGGAAAAATCTCCCCATCATGACCGAAGATGAAATATTATCTGAATTCCGTAGCGTCGACGCACTGCTCGAAGGACATTTCCTGCTGTCGTCCGGCCGCCACAGCGCTTATTATCTTCAGTGCGCACGCTTGCTGATGAACCCCGAACGTGCGGGGCGCATTGCCTTGGCACTGACCCAAAAAATGCCGCGCGAGCTCCGAAACGAGATCAAAGCCGTCATTTCACCGGCCATGGGTGGCCTGATCATCGGCCATGAAATGGGTCGCGCGCTTGGCGTGGATGCGATGTTCGTGGAACGTCCCGACGGCGTCTTTGGTCTGCGCCGGGGTTTTTCGATCGCGCCAGGCACCAAAATCTTGATGATGGAAGATGTCGTAACGACCGGCCTTTCATCGCGTGAAGCGATCGCTGCGATCGAAGCCGCAGGCGGTCATGTCATCGCCGCTGGGGCAGTGGTGGACCGTTCCGCAGGCACTGTCGACCTCGGCGTGCCATTCTTCCCGCTCATTCAGCTGAACTTTCCAACCTATGCCCCTGATGAATTGCCGCCCGAATTGGCTGCGACCGAGGCGGTAAAGCCCGGTAGCCGTAAGCTATGACGACAGAGCATTCGTCTCGTCTGCGTCTTGGCGTCAATATCGACCATGTTGCGACGATCCGAAATGCGCGTGGCGGAATGCATCCCGATCCGATGCGTGCCGCACATATGGTCGAGGCAGCGGGCGGCGATGGCATCACCGTCCATTTGCGCGAAGATCGCCGGCATATTCGCGACGCGGACCTCGACGCGATTATGCGGGAAATCCGCTTGCCCATTAACTTGGAAATGGCGGCAACCGACGAAATGCTGGAAATCGCGCTTCGGCATAAGCCACATGCCGCCTGCATCGTCCCCGAACGGCGCGAAGAACGCACGACCGAGGGTGGGCTTGATGCTGCTGGGCAACACAACCATCTCGCGCCCATCGTCACGCGGCTGACGGACGCAGGCATCCGCGTGAGCTTGTTCATTGAACCGGACGCGCGCCAGATTGAAGCGGCCATCCGCTTGAAAGCGCCCATCGTGGAATTTCACACCGGCAAATATGCGCACGCAGAAGGCGAAGAGCGCGAATTAGAGCTTCGCCGCATTGCGGACGCGGCCGCGCTTGCGGCTAAAAATGGCATCGAACCACATGCTGGCCACGGCCTGACATTTGAAAATGTCCAACCCATCGCCGCCATTCCGCAGTTCGCAGAACTGAACATCGGGCATTATCTGATTGGTGAGGCAATCTTCATCGGTCTGGAGGAAAGCGTCCGGAAAATGCGGACGTTAATGGATCTCGCGCGGTGATAATCGGGCTTG
This sequence comes from Sphingorhabdus sp., assembly GCA_044353705.1. Classification (GTDB taxonomy): domain Bacteria; phylum Pseudomonadota; class Alphaproteobacteria; order Sphingomonadales; family Sphingomonadaceae; genus Sphingorhabdus_B. The sequence continues at coordinate 1,502 of JBILBJ010000014.1, forward strand.
GTTCCGACCTTTGTAATATCGAACGCATCGCCCATTCGCTTGAGCGCTTTGGCGAGCGGTTTGAAAAGCGCGTCTTTACCGACGTCGAGCGCGCCAAAGCTGGCAAGCGACCATTCACACGGGCCGGCACATATGCCAAACGTTTTGCGGCCAAAGAGGCTTTTTCCAAAGCTGTTGGAACCGGATTTAAGCATAAAGTGTTCATGAAAGACATCGGCGTGGTCAACGCACCGTCGGGCGCGCCAACGCTGGCGCTGACGGGGGGCGCAAAAGCGCGGCTCGACGCAATGATTCCTTTGGGCTATGAAGCCCATATTCATCTGACACTGACTGATGACCACCCATGGGCACAGGCATTTGTCATTATAGAAGCGTTACCATCGCAAAAGGCATGACCAGTTTGACCACCGACAATATCGACCCCAATGTCCCGTCCACTCCAGCCCCTGAAAAACGCGGCTGGGCGTCTGCTGCTTGGGCGGAAATCAAAGGGATGTTCTGGCTGCTGATGGCCGTTCTTGCGTTTCACAGCTTCATTGCAAAGCCGTTTTATATCCCGTCGATATCGATGATGCCGGCATTGCTAGTGGGTGACCGGTTGTTCGTGAGCAAATATCCATATGGCTGGAGCCATGTGTCGCCCACCATTCCCAATCCGGTCGCGATATTTCGTTGGTTGGTGTTGCGCGAAGAAGTAGAGGCGCTGGCCGTCCCGCTTCCGGAAAGCGCGAAGCGGGTCTGGGGGAAAATGCCGGCCCGTGGCGATATTGTTATTTTGACGCCGAAGGGCAAATATCAGGACTGGATCAAACGCGTCATCGGCCTGCCCGGTGACACGATTGCTTTGCGCGAAGGTCAGATTTTCCTGAACGGCAAGCCCGTTAAGCAAGACACCCAGCCCAATCTGGTTTTGCCCGTCGATGCCAATAATCCATGCAATGATTATGATTTCCCGGGCGCGCTGACGCGGGGCGATAATGGCGTCATGACATGTCATTTGCCCGTCATTCGCGAAACGCTGCCCAATGGCGTGCAATATGACACCATCGATGCCCGCCGACGCGAGACTGATGATATGGAGCCTGTAAAAATACCCGCAGGCCATGTGTTCTTAATGGGCGACAACCGGGACAATAGCTCCGACAGCCGCGTGTCAGAGGCACTGGGTGGCCTTGGCGGCCCCGTATCGTGGGATCGCATCGGCGGCCGCGCGGAAATCATTACCTTCTCAGTCGATGGCAGCACTGGCCTAAACCCGGCAACGTGGATTTCATCGCTGCGCGGTGACCGCGCGGGCACCAGCCTGCGTCCAAAAAAGGTCCGTTCAAGTGAGTGATATCGCGCAAGAAACCCCTGCCGCAAAACCCGCCAAGGCGCGACGCACCCGCCGAAAGCGGGCGGTTCAGGAAGACGTATTTCGCGAAGAGGTGGGCCCAACCGAACTTTACGACCCCATAATCCGCACCGAGATCAAGCGGGCGGCGGTCTGGATTGGCATGACCGCATTTGTTGTCGGGCTTGTCTGGTTGGCGCAGCCACTTTTGCTAATCATGGGTGGCCTTGTCCTTGCGGCGATGTTTGATGGCGGTGCGCGTTTGCTTGGCCGGGTGTTGCCCATCCCGCGCGGTATCCGCCTGACCATCGTTGTCCTTGCCGTATTCGGTTTCATGTATTGGACATTTGTCTTCACAGGATCCGAACTGGCCGCGCAGGCCGCCAGTCTTCAGGCTATTGTCGAAGCGCAGATTGAATCCATTGGCAACCGTATCGCTGCGGCCGGTTTCAACATATCGGCAGAAGATGTCAAAAGCTTCGGCACGCAGATTTTAAACTCCGTCGGCCGCGTAACCGAAGCCGTCTCGTCGGTCGTCGGCACTGTGACCAACATGGCGATGATGCTGGTCCTCGCCATATTCATCGCCGCCGAACCGCGTATGTATGAACGCGGCGTCGCATGGATGTTACCGCTGGCGGAGCGCGAGCATTTCTATGTCACCGCCGCCAAAATGGGCAGCGTATTGCGCCGCCTCATGGCCGGCCGGTTGCTCGGTATGGCGGTGGAAGGTTTTGGCACATGGATATTGCTCAGCCTTGGCGGCGTACCCATGGCGGCGCTTTTGGGTGTGCTCACGGGGCTGTTGGCATTCTTACCCAATATTGGCGCGATCGTATCGGGCGCACTCATCATCCTCGTCGGATTTTCGGCGGGTGTTGATGTCGGTCTTTATGCCATCTTCGTATATTTCGTCGTTCAAATGGTCGACGGCTATCTGATCGTCCCAATGGTCGCCAAACGCGCGGTCGATCTGGCGCCCGCGCTTGTCCTTGGCGCGCAGATCCTTTTCGGCGCTTTGTTTGGCATATTGGGGCTTGCGCTGGCGGACCCCATCATCGCGATGATTAAGGTCGCGCTTGAGCGGCAATCGGAACGCAATGAAGCGCGCGCCATCCGCGAAGGACCATGAATCAAATTTATGCTGCTGATTTTCTGCTTCTTTATGGGCATTGGCAATTTTGCCATGCACAAAGCAGTTTCAGAATCCGGGCATCCCTTCGTTGAAGAAACCAAGCGTTGTTTCAGCCCGCGTTTCAGTCCCTATGGCAGCTACGCCATCGAACTGGCGTTGCTGATGGGCGCGCTGTGGTTCGCAAATGGCGGGTCGTGGGCGGTTTCGCTGACATATGGGGTGTATACGGGCATTAACGCGGTAGCGACATGGATGCTGCTTTCAGGTCGCACATGATGGACGTTTGCGCTTTCGCTTAATCTAATTATACGGCCCCTGTGCCACCATTAGCCCCCACGTCAGACGCCAAGCCCGATTTCGCCGTGATGCGGCGGTTCTTGCCATATTTATGGCCAAAGGGTGAGGCTGGCCTGCGCGCGCGCATTGTGTTTGCGCTGTTGCTGGTGGTGGTCTCCAAGCTCATTCAGTTGAGCATGGCATGGGTCTATGGTCAGGCCATCGACCGCATGGTTCCCGGCATGGAAGACAGCGTCGCTATCGCGATTGCGCTCGTGGCCGCTTATGCGGGCGCGCGTTTTGGCGGCGTCTTGTTCGACAATCTGCGTAACGTTGTCTTTGAACGCATCGGGCAAGAAGCCACCCGCCGTTTGGCCGAAAATGTGTTCAGCCATTTGCACAATCTATCGATGCGCTTTCATATGAACCGCCGAACAGGTGCGGTGACCAAGGTGATTGAACGCGGGACCAAGAGCATCGATATCATGCTCTATTTCCTGCTGTTCAACATCGCGCCGACCTTGCTGGAGCTCGTTCTGGTCTCCGCATATTTCAAGATTGAATTTGGTTGGGGCATGGTTGCGGCGACGCTGATCATGGTGGTCAGCTATATCGCCTACACCACCGTCATCACCAACTGGCGCAACAAATTGCGCGAGGAAATGAACGAGCTGGATACGCAGACCGTCGCAAAGTCGGTCGACAGTCTGCTCAATTATGAAACGGTCAAATATTTCAACGCCGAAAAGCGGGAAACGCGGCGCTATGCTGAAGTCGTCCATCATTATGCAAATGCCGCCGTCAAATCGGAAAACTCGCTTGCCGCGCTGAATATCGGGCAGTCGCTGATCACCAACCTAATGATGGCGGGTGCCATGGGCTATGTCGTTTGGGGCTGGTCGCGGGGCCAGTTTACAACTGGCGACGTTGTCACCGTCAACACCTTGTTGGCGCAGCTTTTCCGGCCGCTGGATATGCTTGGGATGGTGTACCGCACCATTCGCCAAGGCCTCACGGATATGGCCGCGATGTTCGACCTGATCGATACGCCCGCCGAAGTTACGGATAAGCCCGGGGCGCCTGCCTTGGCCGTGTCGGGCGGCGCTGTGGCGTTTGAAGATGTGCGCTTTGGCTATGACCCCGACCGGCAAATCCTCAACGGCGTCAGCTTCACAATTGAACCGGGGCATACCCTCGCGGTGGTGGGGCCATCGGGTGCGGGCAAGTCGACCATTGCGCGGCTGCTATACCGTTTTTACGACATCACCGGCGGCCGTATTACCATCGATGGGCAGGATCTGCGCGATGTGACGCAATCAAGCCTGCGCAGCGTCATCGGCATTGTCCCGCAGGACACCGTGCTGTTCAACGACAGCATCGGCTATAATATCGGTTATGGCCGTGAAGGATCGAACCAGATCGAAATCGAAGAGGCTGCACGCGGCGCATCGATTCACGGCTTTATCGAGTCACTGCCAGAGCAATACGCCGCCAAGGTCGGCGAACGCGGATTGAAACTGTCCGGCGGCGAAAAGCAGCGTGTTGCCATCGCACGGACGTTACTGAAAAATCCGCCCATCCTGATCCTCGATGAAGCGACCAGCGCGCTGGATAGCCGCACCGAGTCCGAAATTCAGGCGACGCTTGAACGCATTTCGGAACGGCGCACGACAATCATCATCGCACACCGGCTGTCGACCATCGTCGATGCCGACCAGATCATGGTTTTGGATGCCGGACGCGTTGCCGAACAAGGGACGCACAATGAATTGCTGCGCAAAGGCGGGCTTTATGCCGAAATGTGGGCACGGCAGCAAAGCGAAGCCGAAGACGAGGCCGTTCCTTCGGCATAATCGCGCGCTATCCACAAGCGACTTGGTTTGAAGACAACTGCACTCTGTCACTAACACTTCAGTCACGCTAGGGCGTGGCATGGCCCCCGTCGCTCCATCCCCCACCCCATCTGATGTGTTGCACCGCATTTTCGGCTTTCCCGAATTTCGCGGACAGCAGGAACAGGTCGTATCGCGGGTGCTTGCGGGGCAACGCACCTTGGCCATCATGCCGACGGGTGCAGGCAAATCATTATGTTACCAATTGCCCGCGGTCATCATGGACGGCACGTGCGTTGTCATTTCGCCGCTCATCGCGCTGATGCATGACCAAATGCGCGCGGCCGACGCCGTTGGCATTCGCGCGGCGACATTGACATCGGCGGACGACAACCGTGCAGAAACGATCAGCCGGTTTCGCGCTGGCGACCTCGACCTGCTTTATGTCGCGCCGGAACGGGCATCAGGACAAGAGTTTCGCAACCTGTTGCGTGAGACCAAAATCGCGCTGTTTGCCATTGATGAAGCGCATTGCGTTTCGGAATGGGGGCATGATTTCCGCCCGGACTATCGCCTGCTGCGTCCATTGCTTGACGACTTTGCCGAAGTGCCGCGTCTCGCGCTAACCGCAACGGCCGACACCCACACGCGCGACGATATTGCCGAGCAACTGGGCATTCCGCGCGATGGCGTCATGGTGGCAGGTTTTGACCGACCCAACATCCGCTATGCCGCCACTGCCGCGCCGAACAGCGGCATTGCGGCATTGGTAAAAAGCCTGCCGGGCGCGGGCATCGTTTATGCCCAGACCCGTGACCGCACCGAAAAAATTGCGGCCCAAATCGCAGAAACCGGTCGCAAGGCGCTGTACTATCACGCCGGTATGGAGCCGCAGACACGCGCGCGGGCGCAGGCAGAATTTGTATCGTCCGAAGACATGGTGATGGTCGCAACGGTGGCATTTGGCATGGGTATCGACAAGCCTGATGTGCGCTTTGTCGTGCATGCTGGCCTGCCGAAGTCGATTGAGTCCTATTATCAGGAAAGCGGCCGCGCCGGACGCGATGGTGACCCGGCGGTGGCGCATATGCTGTGGTCTGCCGGAGACTTCACCCGCGCCCGCATGCGCCTGAACGAGCTTGCCCCCGAACGGCGCGAAGCGGAATTGGCGCGCGTTGCCGCTTTGTCATATCTGGTCGAAACGGCGGGGTGCAGGCGCGCAGTGCTGCTGCGTCACTTTGGAGAAAGCCCGCCTGAATCATGCGGCAATTGCGACAATTGCCTGAATGCGCCCGACGTTCATGACGCCACCGAACTGTCGCGCAAGCTCTTGTCCGCCGCCTATCGCACCGGGCAAATGTTCGGCATGGGCCATTTGGAAAAGGTTCTGACGGGCAGCAAAGATGACCGCATCACCCAATTGGGGCATGACCAGCTGTCCGTGTTCGGGATTGTCAGCAAGGCAGAGGCAGCAATGCTGAAGCCCTTGTCTCGCGCTCTGCAGGCACGCGGGGCAATGGTGGCCAACGAACATGGCGGCCTGAAATTGGCGGGCGATGCCCGCGCGATCATGCGCGGCGATCAAAATATCCAGATTGCGATGGTAAAGCCCGACACCAAACGCCGCGCTGGTCGTCCCGACAATCCCATTGGCAACCCGTTGTTTGAGGCACTGCGTGCCAAACGTCGCGCGCTGGCCGAAGCTGTCGGCGTACCGCCTTATGTTATTTTTCACGATGCAACTTTGCGCGAAATGGCATTGACCAAGCCAACCAACATCCACGCATTAGGCCGGATTAGCGGCGTCGGCGCACGTAAGCTGGAGGCCTATGGCGAAGATTTCCTATCGGTCATTGCACAATTTTAGCGGGGCGCTTCTCGTCAATGCGCGGTCCATTCTTGTTATCGATTGCAGATTAAAATAAGGCATTGGCCAGATGACCGCTTTGTGCGGCAAATAACAGGATTTGCTGATGTTCCGTAAATTGACCGACACGTTTTTCGCCGCGCCGCAAATCAGCCTTTCCGACGTGGCAGACGCGAAAGTCGCGGGCATTTCATTGATCATCAACAACCGTCCGGAAGATGAATCCGCCGACCAGACATCAGGCGCTGAAATCTCCGCCGCGGCGCAAGCTGCCGGTATCGCTTATGTCGCCATTCCCGTGACACATGCGGGCTTTGCCGAATGGCAAGTCACGGCCATGGCCGATGCCATTGAAAATGCAGATGGCAAGATATTGGCCTATTGCCGGTCGGGAACCCGATCGACATTGTTATGGGCATTGGCCCGCGCGGCAAAGGGCGGCCATCCCGCCGTCCTTTCGGAACAGGCCGCTGACGCAGGCTATGATCTGTCGCCCGTTGCGGCGATGATGGACATGTTGCGCGGACGGGCTTCTTGATGGCAGAATTGCTGCAACTTGCCGGGTCGATTGTATCGATCTTGTTTATCGCATGGCTCGCACGGTTTTGGCGCTTGGGCGGCGATGTCCGCATCCACAGCGAAGCGCAGGCGCGTGACCTTGCCGAAGAAACGCTCTGTGGGTTCCATCCCGTCGACATCGCAATCGACAAGGCCGGCATCGCGGCATTGCTGCGCGACGATCAGGGACGGCACATGCTCATCCGTCGCCATGGTGTGCAATGGGCAGGACGTTTGCTGGACAGGCACAGCGAATCCCGTTTGGACCAGAATTTTCTCACCATCGGAACTGGCGAGAAGACATTTGGAACCATCACGCTCAATTTGGGTGAACAAGCGCCTTCATGGGCATCTGGCCTTCGCCATTTGAACAACGGTCAGCATAACATGGGAAATAGGCATGCCTGAACTTTTCAGCCCAGTGGATTATGCCATTCCGGCGTTCATCATCCTCATCCTTGCAGAAATGCTGTGGGCACGCAGCCGTGCGCCAGAGAAATATGAACCGCGCGACACCTTGACGTCACTCGCGCTCGGCACCGGCAGCACCGTTGCAGGCGCGCTGACCGGCGCGTTGGTTTTCAGTCTGGCGATGTGGATGTACGAGAACCGGTTGTTCGACATTGGTTGGGTATGGTGGGCATGGCCCTTATGCTTTGTTTTGGACGATCTGGCCTATTATTGGGCGCATCGCACCGGACACCGCGTCCGCTGGTTTTGGGCCAGCCATGTAAACCACCACTCAAGCCAGCATTATAATCTCTCCACCGCGCTGCGTCAGACATGGACCGGGTTCATTGCGCTTGGCTTTATCTTCCGCATCCCGTTGGCCCTCATCGGATTTCACCCGGCAATGCTGCTCTTCGTGGGCGGATTTAACCTCATTTATCAATTCTGGATCCATACCGAAGCCATCGGCAAATTCCCGCGCTGGTTTGAATATGTGATGAACACCCCAAGCCATCATCGTGTGCATCATGCGACCAACCCCCGCTATCTCGATCGCAATTATGCAGGCGTTTTCATCATCTGGGATCGCATGTTCGGGACCTTTACCGAAGAAGTAGAAAGCGAAAAAATCCGCTACGGGATTGTCCGGCAACTCGGAACGTTCAACCTGTTGTGGAGCGTGTTTCACGAATGGGTGGGGATATTCAAAGACCTCTGGTCGGCACCATGGCGTCACAAATTGTCTTACCTTGTGCGCGAACCGGGATGGAGCCACGATGGCAGCCGCGAAACATCGACCACGATCCGTGCGCGATGGCTTGAAGCGCAACATTCAAAGGGCGAATAGCGCTATTTACACCCTTGCCAGTATTTAATCGTCCGCTTAAACCTTTGCGATAGAGGAGCAGGCAACATGGACGAATTTGATATCATCGTGATTGGTGGCGGGTCAGCGGGGAGCGCTGCAGCTGGGCGTCTTTCCGAAGGTGGCAAATATAAGGTCTGCCTGATCGAAGCTGGCGGCACCAACAACAATATGTTGATCAAAACGCCTGGTTTCATGCCATTCATCCGCAATGGGTCGAACTATAAATATGAAACCGTTCCGCAAAAGGGCCTGAATGGCCGCACGGGATATCAACCGCGCGGCAAAGGCCTTGGCGGGTCGAGTGCGATTAACGCGATGGTCTACATCCGTGGCCACAAATATGATTATGACAATTGGGCCGCATTGGGTTGCGATGGCTGGTCCTATGACGACGTGTTGACCTATTTCAAACGCTGCGAAGACAATGAACGCGGTTCTGATGCCTTTCACGGATCAGGTGGACCGCTGTCTGTTTCTGACCAACGCTGGCCGCAGGCCGGCAGCCTTGCCTTCATCGAAGCGGCTGCCGAGTTGCAGTTGCCGGTCAATAATGACTTCAACGGCGCGACGCAGGACGGCTTTGGCCTGTATCAAGTCACGCAAAAGGGCGGCGAACGCTGGACCGCAGCGCGCGCCTATGTCGAACCAGCACGCGACCGGATGGAAGTCATTACCGGCGCACTGACCGAGAAGATCATCGTCGAAAATGGACGCGCCACAGGCGTTGTCATTCGCCAAGGCCGAAGCAAAAAACGCACGATCAAGGCACGCGGTGCTGTCATTTTGTCCGCAGGTGCATTTGGATCGCCGCAAATATTGATGCTGTCGGGCATTGGCCCGGCCGACCATCTGCGCAGCGTTGGCGTGGATGTCGTCCATGATAAGCAAGCTGTCGGCGCCGACTTGCAAGACCATATTGATTATGTCTCCAGCTTTGAAACACAGTCAAAGGACGACTTTTTCGGCGATTCGCTGACCGGTACCGTAAAGATGGTCAAAGCGATTATTGAACATCGCCGCAAGCGTACAGGCGTTATGACCACCTGCTTTGCCGAAGCGGGCGGATTTTGGCGTTCGGACGCAAGCTTGCCGGCACCCGACATTCAATATCATTTCGTCCCCGCCATGTTGGAAGACCATGGCCGTTCCAAAGTGAAGGGCCACGGGTTCAGCTGCCATGCCTGCGTCTTGCGGCCAGAAAGCCGTGGCACCGTTCGCCTCGCATCAACCGATGCAAGCGCGGCCCCGCTGATTGACCCGGCATTTCTGAGCGACGATCGCGACATGGCCACATTGCGCAGCGGCGTGCGCGCCATGCACCGGATTTTCGAAGCACCTGCGCTTGCCGTTTATGGCGGAAAGAATCGCCATCCTGTCGATCTGAACGACGATGCCGCATTGGATGATCTGATCCGCAGTCGCGCAGATACCGTATACCATCCCGTTGGCACATGCCGCATGGGGCCCAATGCGGACGATGTTGTCGACCCGCGCCTGAAATATCGTGGCATCGAAGGGCTGTATGTCGCGGATGCCAGCATCATGCCGCGCCTTGTTTCCGGTAACACAAATGCGCCAAGCATCATGATTGGTGAAAGATGTGCCGAATTTGTCCGGGCTGATTTGCAATAATCTTGCCTAAATGCAGCGTCGCGGGTAACCGCGTGCGCGCTATGACGATTAACGGAACAGATTATATCAGCACCCGCGGCAACGCGGACGCGCTCGATTTTGCAGGCGTCACCCTAACGGGTCTTGCCCGAGATGGCGGACTATATGTCCCGCGCCATTGGCCGCAATTTTCGACAGAAGACATAAAAGCGATGCGCGGCCTGTCTTATGTCGAGCTGGCCGCGCGCGTTATGGCGCCGTTTACAGCGGGGGTGTTGACCGAGGCTGAGCTCAAGGGACTGTGTTCGACGGCTTATGGGTCCTTTGCCCATTCGGCCATTACGCCATTGGTGCAGCTTGATGGTCAGCACTGGCTGCTTGAGCTGTTTCACGGGCCAACCTTGGCATTTAAGGACGTTGCGCTCCAATTGCTTGGCCAATTGTTTGAACGCTTCCTGTCGGGCACGGATAAAAAACTGACCATTGTTGGCGCGACATCCGGAGACACAGGATCAGCAGCCATCGATGCCGTTGCCGGACGTGCACAAATCGAAATCTTCATGCTGCACCCGCATAACCGCGTCTCTGACGTTCAGCGGCGGCAGATGACAACCATCCTTGCGCCCAATGTCCACAACATCGCGATTGAAGGCAGCTTCGACGACGCGCAAGCGATGGTAAAGCGGATGTTCAATGACAAGGACGTCAATGGCCCGCTGACTTTATCCGCCGTAAACTCAATCAACTGGGCCCGTCTGATGGCGCAGGTGGTATATTATTTCTACGCCGCGATTCGATTGGGTGGACCCGAGCGCAAAATTGCGTTTTCTGTCCCGACCGGAAACTTTGGCGATGTGTTTGCTGGCTATGTTGCCGCGCAAATGGGCTTGCCGATTGAACAGCTGATTGTCGCCACCAACATCAACGACATTTTGCATCGCGCCCTGTCAAAGGGCGACTATTCGGTGTTGGGCGTAACGCCGACCGCAGCGCCATCGATGGATATTCAGGTGTCGAGCAATTTCGAACGGCTGTTGTTTGACCTTGAAGGTCGCGATGGATCGACCACCTCGGCGCGGATGAAATGGTTCGAACAAATGGGCAAAATGGTTCTGTCGCCCGACATGCGGAAAAAATCTGCATTATTGTCGAGCGCACGCGCCGATGCGGACCAGATGGCCGCCGCCATGCGCTGGGCTTATGGCGCAGCGGACCAGATTATCGATCCCCATACCGCAATCGCACTGCACGCGGCGCGTGCATCAGGCATCAAACCGGAAACGCCTATCGTCACATTGGCAACCGCGCATCCCGCCAAGTTCCCGGACGCAGTAGAAAACGCAACCGGCGTTCGCCCTACTCTCCCCGCGCGCGTCTTGCATCTATTCGACCGCGAAGAACGCTTTGATGTCTTGCCCGGCACATATGACGCCGTCCGTGACTATGTGCTTGCGCGCGCCGTTCGCTAAAAAATGGAACAGAATTTCGTCACCCTGATCAGCGAGCCGCGCAGCGATTACACGCTCATCGATTCAGGTAATGGGCGCAAATATGAATCCTACGGTGACCGCCGCTTCATCCGGCCAGAACCGCAAGCGATGTGGGCGCCTGCGCTCGACGAATGGCCCGCAGATGCCGAATTCATCCCCGGATCCGACGATGATGGCGGCGGACGTTGGTACAACAACAAACCCGTTCCCATGGATGGATGGCCGCTCGCATGGAATGATGAGGTGCACTTTACCGCATCCTGCACGCCATTCCGCCACCTCGGCTTTTTCCCGGATATGGGCCCGGTGTGGCGATGGATGCGCGGACAGTTGGCAGGGGTCACCGATCCTGTTGCGATGAACCTGTTTGGCTATACCGGCGTTGGTACCCTCGCCTTGTCGGCCGCCGGCGCGCAGATGGTGCATGTTGACGCGTCCAAGAAATCGGTTGCGCAGGCACGGGCCAATGCGGAAATGTCGGGCATGTCCGACCGCCCCATTCGCTGGATCGTCGACGACGCCGCCAAATTCGTGGCACGCGAAGTGCGACGCGAAAAACGTTATGACGGCATATTGCTGGACCCACCCAAATATGGCCGCGGTCCCGAGGGCGAGGTCTGGCGGCTTGAGGAAGATCTGCCTGAACTGATCGCCAATTGCCGCAAGTTGCTTGATGCGGAATCGAAATTTCTATTTTTGACCGTCTACGCGGTGCGCATGTCTGCGCTGGCGTTGGGCGGGTTGTTGGAATCCCATTTTGCCGACCTTGGTGGCAAAGTTGAATTTGGTGAACTCGCGGTGCGCGAACAGGGCCGGGGCATGCTTTTGCCCACAGCTATTTTCGCGCGCTGGTCACGTTAAGGAGTGATATGACCGATAGCCTCATTCTCGAAGTACATGACCTTGTCGTCAATGTGCTGACAGGCATTTACAGCCAGGAAACGCACCTGCCGCAGCCGTTGCGTATTTCGATTAGCGCAACGCTGGATATGGCTCCGCATTATGCGCCAGACACGCCGTTGTCGGCGTCGAAAAATTATATGACGCTTAAGGAAGCCGCGACGCTTTTACCTACAGATGTGCACTTCACGCTGATTGAAGCAGTCGCCGATCATATCATGGATAATTTGTTTGCTGACGACCCACGCATCAGCCACCTCGTCGTCAAAATCGTGAAACTCGCCATTGCCGAAGATAATGAATCGATTGGCATTACAATGTCGCGGAGCCGCAAGTGACAAAGGCGCCGCTTGCAATTGTTACAGGCGGCAAGCGTCGGCTGGGGGCCGAAATCGCATCTAAGCTTGCGGATGCGGGTTACGGGTTGGCACTAGTGAGCCATCTCGATTCACAGCCCGAAGAAAAGCTTCTGGCGACGCTGCAAAAAAAAGAGTGCGAATGGCATCCTTTTACCTTTGATTTGAGCACCGGTGACCCGGCCCATCTCGTTGACAGCATAACAACACACTTTGGCCGCGTACCACAGCTGCTGGTGAATAACGCTGCGATGTTTGGGCAAGATGACTGGGAGTCGATGTCGTTCGAAACGCTGGAGGCGCATTTCCGGCTGAACCTGTTTGCACCGCTCTTGCTCGCCAAAGCTGTTGTCGACGCGGCGGGCGCTGACGTGCGGCCAGCAATCGTCAACATCGTCGACCAGCGCGTTGTCAATCCGCACCGTGACCAGATTAGCTACACGCTCTCCAAGCAGGCGCTGGCGGCGTCGGTTCGGTCCATGGCTGCGTCATTTGCAGGGCGCGCACGCTATAATGGCGTCGCACCCGGCCTCGTCATATCAACCGATGACTATACCGAAGAACAAGAGGTGCGATTGGCGGGCATGATGCCACTGGGCGCGCTTCCTTCGCCATCCGCTGTCGCCGATGCTGTGGTTTATTTGGCGAAAGCGCAAGACGTTACCGGGCAAATCATCTTCGTTGATGGCGGAGCGCATCTCAAAAGTTTTGACCGGGATTTCATGCATCTTTAACGTACGCGCCAGACCATGATCCCCTTGCCTTTTGCGGGCAGCGGCTCAAGCTCCGCCTCATTGGGGTAGTGCGCAAGGTAGTTAATGCTCTGCGAAACCTGCGAGCGAAATGCCCCATTAGATGGTTAACGGGAAGGTCGTTATGTGCAATGCTGTCGCGACTGATTATTGCGCAAAAGCACAAATAACTTGCGTTTTGTGCCGCATTAAGCCAATAGGTCGCCAAGCGCATGAGGCGAGCGGACGATACCGCCGCAGTATTGGCAGCGTGAGGGCCGCAACAAGTGGCTCCGCCAATCGAACAAGATGCGTAAGCTTAGAGGCTTCCCATATCACGCAGGGTTGTTTCCAACGGGTCAGCATAAGCTGCTCCCGAACACCTGCTGTTGCGCCCGTGCGGTCCTGTTTCAAGGATCTGCATCATGGGGCTGCGACGACCATTTGAAAGTATACATATGTCTTTTTTCCAAGACCTGGGCCTTGCCCAACCTATCCTTAAGGCGCTTGAAGCTGCGGGATATGATACCCCGACGCCAATCCAGCAACAGTCAATCCCGCCATTGCTGCAAGGCCGCGACCTGTGCGGTATCGCACAGACCGGAACCGGCAAGACCGCAGCGTTCGCTTTGCCATCGCTGCACCATTTCGCAACCAAGCCAAAAGCGCGCCAGCAATATAGCTGCCGTATGCTGGTGCTGTCGCCAACCCGCGAACTTGCGGCACAGATCGCCGACAGCTTCCGCACCTATGGCAAATTCCTTGGTCTGAAGGTGGATTGCGTCTTTGGCGGCATGCCCATTTTCAGCCAGAAAAAACGCCTTGCTGGCGGCGTCGATATTCTGGTCGCGACACCGGGCCGCCTCATCGATTTGATTGAACAACGCGCGGTGACATTGAAGGACGTCGAAATCTTCGTCCTCGATGAAGCGGACCAGATGATGGACCTTGGTTTCATCCACGCATTGAAACGTATTGACCAATTGCTGCCAAAGCAGCGTCAGACATTGTTCTTCTCGGCAACCATGCCAAAGGCGATTG
>JBILBJ010000145.1:0-4804 GCA_044353705.1 Sphingorhabdus sp.
GACTTCAATCTTGCCCAAGGTCGATGCATCAAAAATGCCGAGTGACGACCGCACGGCAACGCATTCGCGGTTCACCGCCGCGTGCATATCCTCGCCAGCGCGCGGGAAATAACGCGCGCGCCGCCACTGTGCGACCAGTTCGAACACCGCGCCATTTTCCGCGGCCCAGCCGTCGATGTTGGTCGTCCGTGTCGGTTGGAACAATGCGCCCTTTGCATGGCCCGCGAACGCACCAAAAGTCTGCGGCGTATATGGCGGACGAAAGCTTGTCAGACCAATATCGGTCACCGGCTTTGAAAGTGCCGTTGATGCAATCTGCAAGCCATTGAGATTCGATGTCTTGCCCTGATCGGTCGCCATGCCGTTGGTTGTGTAGCGCTTGATATGCTCGATAGAGCTAAAGCCCTCACGCACCGCCAGCTTGATATCCTTTGCCGTGACATCATTCTGGAAATCAACAAAGGCCTTTATCCGGCTTTGGTCCTTGGGCGTTGGCAACACATCAACAATCACGCCGCTACCAAAATCCCAGCCGCCTGAACATGCCCCGACACAGCGCACATTTTCGTTCGGTTGATCGGGAACATACGCGCCGATGTCATCGCGCCATGCAAGCGATCCTTTGCTGTGCGACCATAAATGCACACTCGGCGTCCAACCGCCAGCCATCAACAGCGTATCGCAATCGATGCGCGCGCCAAGATAATCGGCATTATTGCAGATCTGGATGGATGTGACGCGGTGGCGGCCATTTACGCCAGTGACGCTATGATTGAGATGCACGTTGATGCCAAGTCGGTTGGCCTCGTCCAGCAGCGCAGGTGACACCTCGGTACGCACATCGATGATCGCCTGTATACCGACACCCGCTTTTGCCAAGGCGAACACATCATGCCAGCCGCTGTCATGCGCGGTCATCAACGCGACCGACGTGCCGACCGCAACGCCGTAGCGATTGGCGAAAACCTTTGCGGCGGACGACAGCATCACGCCGGGCGTGTCGTTGCCGTCAAAAACGAGCGGTCGTTCAATCGCACCTTGCGCAAGCACCACTTCACCGGCCCGCACGCGCCATAATTTTTCGCGTGGGCTGTCCGAATTGTCCGGCATGTGATCGGTCAACCGCTGCACCCCGCCAATAAAGTTGTCGTGATAATAGCCGAACGCCGTGGTGCGGGTGAGTATCGTGACATTGGCCGCATCGATGAGCGCTTTGCGACTGCGCTCCAACCACGGCCATAGAGCCGGATCAGCCAGAGCACCGCCGCCAAGTTCATCCTGTTCATCGATCAGAATGATCCGCTTGTTCGAACCCATCGCTTCCAACGCGGCGTCAATCCCGGCGGGTCCGGCACCAACGATCAACAGGTCGCAATGGGCATAGGTCGATGCATAAATGTCGGGGTCTTCTTGGGTCGGCGCATCGCCAAGTCCAGCCATCTTGCGGATCGCTGGTTCATATAGCTTTTCCCAAAAAGAGCGCGGCCACATGAAGGTTTTATTGTAAAAACCAGCCGGGAAAAACATACCCAGCCGGTCATTTATCGCGCCAAAATCGCGCTTTAGCGACGGCCAGCGATTTTGACTGAAGGCATTGAGCCCCGCATGAATCTCGACACCGGTCGCGCGCAGATTGGGCGTGAAGCGACCTGCCCCCCGATCCACCGATATGAGCGCGTTCGGCTCCTCACTGCCCGCTGCCATAATTCCGCGCGGGCGGTGATATTTAAATGATCGGCCGAACAGGCTGATACCATTGGCAAGCAAGGCCGAAGCCAAAGTGTCGCCAGCGAAACCTTGATAGGAATGTCCATCAAAGCTGAATTCCACCGGTCGGCTGCGATCAATGCGCCCGCCATTTTCGAGACGATATCCGCTCATCGCCGCGGCTCCCCAGCCTTGTAAGTCGTTTCAAATTTGTCGGTCACTGTGTCGCGTACGGCGTTGAAAAAGCGCCCGCAGCCATGCACATGCCGCCAGCGTTCATGATGCCGCCCGCGCGGATTGGCACGAATGAAAAGATAGGCCTCCCATTCTTCGTCGCTCTGGCTTGACGGGTCCAATGGGCGGGCAACATGCGCCTGCCCGGCATTGGCAAATTCGATTTCGGGACGTTTCTCGTCACAATAAGGGCAGTGAATTAAGATCATTAGTGTGCCACCGCCGCTGCTGCTGCTTCGTCGATCAACCGTCCATTGCGGAAGCGGTCGAGATTGAATGGCGCGTTGATGCGATGCGGCTCGTCCTTCGCCATGGTGTATGCGAGCAAATCTCCGGCCCCGGGAGTTGCCTTAAAGCCGCCAGTACCCCAACCGCAATTGACATATAGCCCCTTAACCGGGGTCTTGCCCAATATCGGTGAACGGTCAGGCGTCACATCGACAATCCCGCCCCATGTGCGCAACATCCGCATCCGCCTGTAAATCGGAAAAATCTCACAGATTGCGGCGAGCGTATGTTCGATAATGTGGAGCGCACCGCGCTGCGAGTAGCTGACATATTGGTCGGTGCCTGCGCCAATGACCAATTCGCCTTTGTCCGACTGGCTCATATAGGCATGAACCGTGTTCGACATAACGACGCACGGGAAAGTTGGTTTGACGGGCTCTGAAACCAGCGCCTGCAATGGGTAGCTTTCCAACGGAAAGTCCAGACCGGCCATCTGCATAACGACAGACGTATTGCCCGCCGCCGACACGCCAATACGCTTTGTGGCGATAGGCCCACGGGTGGTTTCAACGCCCTCGACCGCACCATCGGCACCGCGCCGGATAGCCGTGACGGCGCAGTTCTGGATGATATCCACGCCCAATGCCGCCGCGGCCCGCGCATAGCCCCACGCCACCGAATCGTGCCTTGCGGTGCCGCCGCGCCGTTGCAATGCCGCACCCAACACGGGATGCCGCGCGTCTGGCGAAATGTTCAGCGGCGGGCAATAATCTTTGGCCTGCTGCGGCGTCAGCCATTCATTGTCGACACCGTTCAGCCGGTTGGCATTGATATGCCGCTGCAGGCTCTGCACATCATGCACATTGTGCGCGAGCATCATGACGCCGCGTTTCGAATACATGACGTTGTAGTTAAGTTCCTGGCTCAACCCATCCCACAGCTTCACCGCATGATCATAAAGATGCACGCTTTCATCGTAGAGATAGTTTGACCGGATGATCGTTGTGTTACGCCCGGTATTGCCGCCGCCGATCCAGCCTTTTTCGAGCACGGCGACGTTGGTAATCCCATATTTTTTGGCGAGATAATATGCCGCGCCCAGCCCGTGTCCGCCGCCGCCGACGATGATGGCATCATAAGCCGGCTTTGGTGCAGCATCGGGCCATTGTTCGGGCCAATCCTGATGTCCGCCAAGCGCTTTGGCGAAGAGACTGAAGGCACTGTGGTGGGTCATGATATTTTCTCAAGCGCAGCTTTAGCGCGGTCCACATAGAAACTCTTAAAGTCGTCGACCAGCTTTTCCTCCACGGCATAGGGCCCCGGAATATAGCCATCGCTGGCAATTCCGCGATGGTTGATCGCGGAGAAATGCCCGTCCTGCTCATTTGTTTTGCGCCACAATGCGGCCAAACGATCAGGATCGTAATCTACGCCCTCAACCGCATCTTCGTGCACCAACCAGCTGGTGCGCAGCAATGTCTTGTCCGGCGAAATCGGTGTCAGTGAAAATGTCACGACATGGTCGCAGCAGAAATGGTGCCAGCTATTGGGCTGCGTCCAAACAGACAGGCTAGACGTTTCAGGCGCAGTAAATGGCCCGATCAATTTTTGACACGCAAGCTTGCCGTCTATCGATTGCGCTACCGCGCCATTGGCCAACGCCAGACGCGCGATCCGGTGCCACCAGCCGTCGGGAAATTCGATGAGGTCATGGTCGATGCCGAGCGCTTTCCACTCTTCATGCTTCGCTGCATTATCAGGCGCATCTTTACCAAAGCCAGTTGTCCCAAGCACACTAATCAGTTCAGGATGACCGACGTCGCAATGGTAACATTCGCGATTATTCTCCATCACCAATTTCCAGTTGGCGTCTTCGATATAATTGTCCTGAACAACGACCTTTAGCTTTTCGATGTCATACACCGCAATCTGCGCGGATATGTCCGCCTTTACGCGGTCAATTGGCGGTGGATTGTCGCTCAGGCAGATGAAAATCAGGCCGCCGACATTTTCCAGAGCCACTGGCGAAAGCCCATGATCTGCTTTGTCAAAATCCTCCGCCATGCTTCGCGCGGCAAGAAGCTGGCCATCAAGACCGTAGGTCCATTGATGATAGGGACACATTAAACGCGGCGCCCGTCCGCGCTGTTCCAGGCAGATTTTGGCCCCGCGGTGTCGGCAGCTGTTCCAGAATGCGCGCACCTGCATGTCTCGGCCACGCACGATGATGACCGAATTCTGCGCCAGTTCGAACACGAAAAAATCACCCGGATTTTTCACATGCGCCGCGGTACAGGCATACAGCCAAACCGACTTTAGCATGACCTGCGTATCAAATTCGAAAGCGTCTTCGCCGACATATAATTCGCGCGGCAAGGTATGGCCCTTGCGATCCTGCGCAAGCAAATCAGCGATGGGGGCGAAACGAGACATCGGCTTAGCTCTTCAGTGCATGATTGTCAGGGTCGAACGGTGAGTCCGCGATGATCGTCGCCTTGTGGCGAACGCCCAAGATCGCGATTTCAAACTCTGCTCCCGCATGCGCCAGATCAGGCCAGACCATCGCGAGCGCAAGCGACTTGCCCACGCGCCAACCATAACCGCCCGAGGTCACGCGGCCGACGATATCATCGCC
>JBILBJ010000015.1:0-15723 GCA_044353705.1 Sphingorhabdus sp.
ATCTTGCCCGCGCAACACAATTCGTCATCCTGAAACAAGTTCAGGATGACGCCGCTAATGTCGGTCCATTTAACTGTGTGGTAGCGGTGACGTGCCCGCACCGTTAAAGCCAGTCCATGACCGCACCCATCATCATCACCGCCGAAATGGGCAAAGCGGATCAGGCGTGGGCCAATGGCTTGCGGCGCGCGCATTATCCAGCGGACCGCAATGTGGTTGATGCGCATATCACCTTGTTCCACCATTTGCCCCCAAGCCATATTACCGAGGTCAAAGCCCGCTTGGCGGCTCTTGCGGCTGAATGTCCTGCGCCCAAGGCCCGTTTAAGCGACCTTATGCAGATGGACGGCGGGGTTGCCTACCGCGTTGAAAGCCTCGAGCTTCTGTCGATTCGTGATGCATTGGCCGAAGGGTTTCGCGGACTACTCATTCCGCAGGACCAAGCGCGTCCGGGGCTGCACATCACCGTCCAGAACAAGGTCGAGCCCGCTATTGCGAAAGCACTATACGATGGGCTTTCCAGCAATTTTCAGCCCCGATCCTTGTCGATTTACGGTCTCGCTGCCTATTATTATCGTGGCGGTCCGTGGGAACAGATTGGCAGATGGGCATTTCGCGGCTGAATAACGTTTCGCAGCCCTTGACCCATGCAACCCCCACGCTTATAGCGCCGCGTGCTTCCCCGCAAACGCCGGGATTCACGCTTGGATGGCGAAGTAGCTCAGCTGGTTAGAGCGGTGGAATCATAATCCATAGGTCGGGGGTTCAAGTCCCTCCTTCGCTACCATCCTCCCACATATGCGATAGTCCAGACAATAGCCGCCACGGGCTTCATGAGCTGTTGCCCGCCGCCCGTGCGAGGGCTAAGCTTGGGTTATGAAGGACTGCTCCCAATGCGTTGTGCGTAACCGTGCAATTTGCGCCGGCCTCGAACCCGATGAACTTGATGCGTTGGGGCAGCTTGGCCGCAAGCAGCGCGTGACGAAGGGTCAGACGGTTGTTTGGGAAGGCGATGATTCGATTGTCGTCGCCAACGTCATCGAAGGCGTCCTGAAAGTTTCCATGAGCATTTCCGATGGCCGCGAACAGATTGTCGGCCTTGTCTTCGCCTCTGATTTTATCGGCCGTCCCTTTGGTCAGCAAAGCCCCTACAGCGTCACTGCGCTCACAGATTCAGAATTATGCATATTTTCCCGGTCGACGTTCGATAGCTTTGCGCGGCAGCATCCGGAACTGGAGCATAAGCTGCTGCGTCGGACGTTGACTAAACTTGATCGCGCCCATGAATGGATGTTGCTGTTGGGCAAGAAGACCGCAACGGAACGCATTGCGACCTTGCTGCTGGAAATGTCTGCGCGACTTGGTGAAACTGGTTGTTCGGCGGACAAAAATGCTTTGGATAGGTTTGAATTGCCGCTCGATCGCCAACAAATGGGCGATGTTCTTGGCTTAACGATTGAAACGGTCAGCCGGCAATTATCGCTGTTAAAAGCCTACGGTGTCATCAACTTGCCAGACCGCCGGACGGTGGCCATTCAAGACCGTACGCGCCTTCAGGATTTATCCGCAGGGCCGCCGACAAGTACAAAATGCCGGTCGCAATAGCCGCAATCGACATAGCCTTTTTCATCAATCTGAAGCCAGACGCGGGGGTGCCCCAATGCGGCAGGGATATCGCCGCTGCCGTCGCAAGCAACACGCGGTTCACGGACTCGGATCGTTTCAGGTTCGTTATTCATGCGCGGCGCGTAGCAAAACCGCTGCGGGGCTGCAACGGGTCAGAAATAATTGAGCGTGATCGACCAGTTTCCGGAATATACGCCGGGTGCTTGGTTTGCGGCAACGTCAAGCGTGTCACTGCACACATAGCCGCATCAACGCATTGCGTGCATTTCATGGTACGCCCGCAATCTGTCACTTCCCGTGATTGCTTAGCAGGGCTGCGTTCGCTATCGCATGCATATGTCTGAACAAGCTATCTCGATAAAAAATCTCTCCAAAAAATATGCCGGCGGCAAACAGGCGCTGAGCGATGTCAGCTTCGACGTTGCTCAGGGATCTATTTTCGGCCTTCTGGGGCCGAATGGTGCGGGCAAATCCACGCTGATCAACATATTGGCCGGGATGGTGATGAAAAGCTCCGGCTCGGCATCGATCTGGGGCTTTGATATCGATGCCAACCCGCGCAATGCCAAGGCATCGATCGGTATTGTCCCGCAGGAAATCATGTTCGATCCCTTCTTCACGCCCAAGGAAGCGCTTGAATTGCAGGCGGGCCTATATGGCGTGCCCAAGTCCAAGCGGCGGACGATGGAACTGCTGAAAGCTGTCCATTTAGAGGACAAGGCGGATGCCTATGCCCGGACATTGTCGGGCGGCATGAAAAGGCGTTTGCTGGTGGCCAAAGCCATGGTCCATGCGCCGCCGGTTATTGTGCTTGATGAGCCCACGGCTGGTGTCGATATCGAGCTGCGTCAGCAATTGTGGGATTATGTGCTTGAACTGAACAAGCAGGGCGTGACCGTGGTGTTGACCACCCACTATCTCGAAGAAGCCGAACAATTGTGTGACCGCATCGCCATCATCAACCATGGGCAGTTGATCGCCAATAAGCCAACGCGCGAGCTGGTCGGCATGGCCCGGGAAAAGGCCGTTGTTCTGACGCTGGATCGCGACGTTACCGTTGCGCCAACCCATGAGGCATTTGAAAAATCCGAATTGGTGAATGAGCGCACAATCGAGATTACGTATAACAAGGATCGTATGAACGCGGGCGAAGTGCTGACGACCATTCAGGGGCTGGGCCTTGGGATATTGGACGTGACAACCAAGGAAGCGGACCTTGAAGACGTTTTCCTGCGTCTCACAAGCAGTGCATAAATGGACGTCGATGTCCTCATTATCGGATCGGGTGCGGCGGGATTAACCGCGGCGCTGCAGCTCGCAACAAGCCGAAAAGTCGCCGTCTTGGCAAAGGGCGCCATATCCGATGGTGCGACAGCCTGGGCCCAAGGAGGCATCGCCGCCGTGCTTGAGCCCGGCGACAATTTCGAAAGCCATATCGAAGATACCATGGTCGCAGGCGCCGGGCTGAACAACCGTGCGACCGTCGAATTCGTTGTCGAAAATGCGCCGGTCGCCATCGAACGGTTGGCAAAGCTGGGCGTGCCATTTAATCTTGAGGGCAATGACTGGCACCTGACGCGTGAGGGCGGCCACAGCCACCGCCGCATCGTCCATGTCGATGACGCCACCGGATGGGCGGTGCAGCAGGCATTGGAGGCTGCAGCGAGAGCGCATCCCAATATCGTGCTGGTGCCCGATATGGTCGCCGTTGATTTGATATCGGGCCGCCATCAGGAACGGTTTTCGACTTCAGGACGTGTGCATGGTGTCTATGCGCTCAACCGAAAGACAGGGCAGGTGGAAGCGTTCACCGCGCGGGCCACGATATTGGCCAGCGGAGGTGCCGGACGCACTTATCTTTACTCCACCGCACCACGCGGGGCGACGGGCGATGGCATTGCGATGGCGTGGCGCGCTGGCTGCCGCGTATCGAATATGGAATTCATGCAATTCCATCCGACCTGCCTGTACAATCTTGAGGTCAAAAACTTCTTGATTACCGAGGCGGTGCGCGGCGAGGGCGGGATATTGAAAAATCCCAAAACCGGGCATCGTTACATGCCCGATTATGACGAACGCGCAGAGCTTGCGCCGCGCGATATCGTCGCCCGCGCCAATGATGCGGAGATTAAGCGCGACGGGCTCGACTATGTCCATTTGGATATCAGCCATAAGCCAGCCGATTTTGTGAAGGCGCATTTTCCGAACATTTATGAAAAGCTGATGGGGCTTGGCATCGACATCACGCGCGAGCCCATTCCCGTGGTGCCAGCGCAGCATTACACTTGCGGCGGTGTTCTGGTTGACTTGGACGGCCGAACCGATGCGCCGGGCCTATATGCGGCTGGCGAAGTGACGCAAAGCGGGCTTCATGGTGCTAACCGCCTTGCGTCCAATTCGCTGTTGGAATGCTTCGTCTTTGGTGACGCCTGTGCGCGCCATATTGATGCCCATTGGGACAGCCTGCCACCACCGCCGCCTATCCGCGCGTGGGACGAAAGCCGCGTGACGGACAGCGATGAAGAGGTTGTCATTGCGCAATGCTGGCGCGAAATCCGGCAGTTCATGTGGAACTTTGTCGGCATCGTCCGCACGACGAAGCGGCTGGAGCGCGCGCAGCACCGTATCGATTTGCTGCGCAGCGAAGTTGCCGATTATTACAGCCATTTCCGCGTAACACCTGACCTGATTGAACTGCGCAACCTGGTTGAGGTCGCGGCGCTTATCATTCAGTCCGCTTTGTCACGGCATGAAAGCCGGGGCCTGCATTTCACGCTCGATTATCCCGAAACGCTAAAGGAGGCGGTTGATACCGTGTTGGTCCCATGAAAAAACTACTCCCGCTTTTTGCCTTGGTCGCGCTCTCGCCGGCATATGCTGCGACCCCCGAAGAAACCGCGCGGGAGGTACTGGCGAAATCCCCCATCATCGACGGTCACAATGATACGCCGCACCAGATTGCGGAACTGTTCGACCGGGATTTCTCGAAATTCAATCTCTCGGCCTTGCCTGCTGATGTTCTTGCCAAAACGCATACCGATATCCGCACCGCGCACGCCGGTTTTCTAGGCGGTCAATTTTGGTCGGTATATGTCGATGCCGCATTGCCGAAGCATGAGGCAGTAACGCGGACAATTCAGCAGATTGACGTCGTGCGGCAGATGATTGCGCGTTATCCAGACAGCTTTGCTTATGCATCGACCGCCGCTGAGGTGGAGCGCGCGATGAAGGCCGGCAAGATCGCCTCAATGATTGGCATGGAAGGCGGGCATTCCATCGGTGACTC
Organism: Sphingorhabdus sp.; assembly: GCA_044353705.1. Classification (GTDB taxonomy): domain Bacteria; phylum Pseudomonadota; class Alphaproteobacteria; order Sphingomonadales; family Sphingomonadaceae; genus Sphingorhabdus_B. The sequence goes on from JBILBJ010000015.1 coordinate 4,913, forward strand.
GCTTGAAATCCTGCGGCAAACTTATGCGCTGGGCGCACGGTACATGACCATTACGCACAGCCGGACGACCGATTGGGCCGACAGCGCGACCGATGCGCCAAAGCATGATGGGCTTTCGCCATTTGGTTTTGAAGTGCTGGCGGAAATGAACCGGTTGGGGATGATTGCGGATATCAGCCATGTGTCCGAGGCAACGATGCATGACGTGTTGGATAAAACCACGGCGCCTGTGCTGTTCACGCACAGCAATGCCCGCGCCATCACACCGCATCCACGTAACGTACCGGACTCTGTTTTGAAGCGTTTGCCGCAAAATGGCGGCGTGGTCATGGTCACATTCGTCCCCGGCTTTACCTCGCTCGAACGCCGCCAATGGGAGTTTGAACGGTCGGCGGTGGCAGGTCGTGCGAAAACCGAGTTTTCCGGAAACCCTGTTGGCGAGAAAGCCGCCGTAGACGCATGGATTGCCGCAAACCCACAGCCCAAAGCAACATTGGCGCAGGTCGCTGACCATATCGACCACATCCGCAAAGTTGCAGGCATTGACCATATCGGCATTGGTGGCGACTTTGGCGGTGTGGATGAACTGCCAGTGGGCCTCGAAAACGTATCGACCTATCCCGCCCTGTTCGCGGAACTGGTACGTCGCGGTTATTCCAAGAGCGATCTTGCCAAAATCGCCCAAGGCAACGCCCTACGCGTCATGCGCGGGGTCGAGAAGGCGGCGGGGAAATAATTTCACACAAAGGCACAAAGGCACAAAGAAAGGCGTAAAGCGGATCGCCAACGGTGATCTTACGCGCTCTTTGTAGATTTCTTTGTGCCTTTGTGTCTTTGTGTGAGACCTCTTTTAAAAGCCCTCGGACAAATATCGCTCGGCTATTGCGGCGTGGAGGGCGGCTCCGCGGGCCATGACGCTGTCGTCTAGGACCATGCGGTTGGAATGCAGGCCGCAGCAGGACCGCCAGTCGTCGCCTTCATGCGACGCGCCCAAGAAGAACATTGCACCGGGTACTTTTTCAAGGACATATGCAAAGTCTTCCGCGCCCATGATCGGCGTGTCGAGCGTGAGCCAGCTTTCTGCGCCAAACATATCCTCAACCACTGTTTTGCCGAATTGCACCGCACGATCGTCGCAGACGGTGACAGGGAAGCCTTGTTCGATATGGACCTCCGCACTGCAACCATGGGCGGTGGCGATTCCGGGGGCGAGACGATGCAGTTCCTCCGCCACGCGCGCGCGTGATTGCGGCGACAGTGTCCGGATAGTGCCCAATAGATGCGCGGTCTCGGGAATGATGTTGTTGGTCGTGCCTGCTGTGATTTTGGCAATGGTAATGACCGCCGGGTTAAATACCGAAATCTTGCGCGTGATCATCGTCTGAATGGCCGATACGATTTCGCAGGCAACGGGAATGGGATCAACGGCGTCATGCGGCATCGACGCGTGGCCGCCCGCGCCCTTGACGGTAATATTCAGGATATCAGATGATGCCAGCAATGGTCCGCTTCGGCCGCTAAACACACCGCGCGGGGCGTTGGGCATGATGTGCAAGGCAAAGGCGGCGTCGGGTAATGGATCAATCAAGCCGTCGTCGAGCATATAGCGCGCGCCATGATGGCCTTCTTCGCCGGGCTGGAACATGAATTGCACCGTGCCGGCCAGCTGATCGCGTTTGGCGCATAGCATCTTGGCCGCACCCACGAGCATCGCGACATGGGTATCATGCCCGCATGCATGCATCGCGCCTTCGGTCAGCGAGCTATATTCAAGGCCCGTATCCTCATGGAGCGGCAACGCGTCCATATCGCCCCGTAGAAGCACCGTACGGCCATTGGCTGGGCCTTTAAGGGTCGCGATGAGCCCGGTGGTCGATGGCCCTTCACGCAGCTCCAGCGGCAGCCCAGCAAGCGCGGCTTTAATTTTAGCCAATGTCTTGGGGTTTTGCAGGCCAAGCTCAGGCTCAGCATGAATTGCGCGGCGCAGCGCGATTAGGTCGGGCAGGATGTCTTCGGCGTCGTCGCGCCAGTCAGTGCTGATTAAGTCCATAGCTTAACTAGCACCACCCTGACGCGCCCGACAACTGCCTTATTTTTCCAAGCGCACCGTCACATATTGTGTTGGCGCGCCGCGGCGTTTGACGCCCAGCAAGATCGCACCACGACCGGCTGCTTGGGCTTCCTTGAGGGCGGACGCGAGACCGGCCGCCGTGCTCACCGGCTTGTAGTTTGCCGATACGATGACATCACCACGACGCAGACCAACCTGCGCACCTGTGCCGGTGCCCGGAACGTCAATAACGACACCTTTTATATCAGTGGTCAGGCCAAGCGCGCGGGCGATTTCGGCATCAAGCGGAATAACGCTGATGCCCAAAGCATCACGCACAACCTTTGAATCTGGCGTGTCGGTTTGCTTGTCGAAATCCTTATTTTCTTCAGGGTTGAAACTTTGCGCCAACTTCTCTTCTGGAGGACGTGCGCCGACGGTTGCGGCCAGCTTCATCGGCTTGCCTTCGCGCAAGATATCCAGCGGAATGCGTGTCCCAGGTTTGATATTGGCAACGATGAAGGATAATGTGGTTTCGGGCGAAACATCGCGGTCATTGACACGTAGAACGATGTCGCCTTCTTTCAGGCCAGCCTTATCCGCAGCTTCGCCTGCAACAACGCGCGCGACAAATTCGCCGCGGTTCTTGTCCAAACCAAGCGCATCGGCCGTATCTTCATCCACGGGCCGGATGGTGATACCCAAATAGCCGCGTTCCGGACGGACGCCCTTTTTCAGGGATTCGACAACAGGAATGGCTTCTTCGGCAGGAATGGCAAATCCGACGCCGATATTTGCACCAACTGGTGAAATCAGGCGGTTGTTGATGCCAACGACTTCGCCCTTGAGGTTGAACAAGGGGCCACCCGAGTTGCCGGGGTTGATGGCGGTGTCGGTTTGAATGAAGCGGTCATATGCGCCACCGGCGCCGATGTTGCGCTGAAGCGCGGAGATAATGCCTGCGGTCACGGTGTTGCCAAGGCCAAGCGGGTTACCGATTGCAATGACCCAGTCGCCCACACGGCTTTTCCTGGAATCGGCCATTTTGACGAACGGCAAATCGGTCGCACGGATTTTGAGCAACGCGATGTCGGACTGTGGATCACGGCCGACGATTTCGGCCGGATATTCCTTGCCATCAAACAAGGTGACGGTCACGCGGTCAACCGCGTCGCCCGATCGGCCACCCGCGACGACATGGTTGTTGGTCACGATATAGCCATCGCTGGAGATCAAAAAGCCCGAACCGCCGCTTGCTTGGTCCTGCGTTATCGGACGGCTTTCGCCGGTTAACGGGTTAAAGCTGGTGGCGACTTGTACCTTTTTTCGCGTGGCGATGTTGACCACCGCTGGCTGCAACTGTGCGGCCAAGTCCGCAAAGCTCGATGGAGCGCCGCCGGGCGCGAGATTAACTTGTTCCGAAACAGCAAGACCGGTTTGCGCGGTCACGGGATTGTCGTTGACCAAAGCTACGGCGGCGCCTGTCATTAAAAGCGCGGTGGTAACTGCATAAGCGTAACGCACGGATATCATTCCTCTCGTATATTCATGTGGGCAGCAGGCCCGGAAATCAGCCATTCGATGGCGTATTAAAGCTTAACGCCAATTGAATGGATGCCATCCAATTGGCCAAAGTTCTCCGTCGTTCGATTAACGCCCGGTACGGAATTTCTCAAGATACGCGTTCTGCGGTGACAAGATGATGTTGCTTGATCCTTCACCATTCTGGAAAGTCTGGCGATAGCTCTGCATGGCGCGGTAGAAGTCGTAGAAACCCGGATCCTTGCCATAGCTTATGGCGTAGATGCGTGCGGCTTCGGCCTCTGCATCCGCGCGGATAATCTGCGCTTCTTTCTGGCCCTCGGCATCAATGGCAATCGCTTCCTGATTCCGCGCGCTGCGCATCCGGTTATAGGCCGACTGCAGCGTTGCTGCGGGCAAATCGGCGCGCTTAATGCGGACATCAATAACTTCGGCGCCATATTTCTTGGCTTCACGGTTCAACGCCGTCTGGATATTTTCCATCACTTCGCCGCGCTCGGCACTCAGCAAGGCAACAAATGTGCGTTTGCCGAGCTCGTTGCGAAGCGATGAGCCCAAGATTGTTTTCAACTGGTCGCGCAGGCGATCCTCGGTACGGATGGTCCGATACATGACATCAGGTTGTGTAATGCGGAACCGCGCAAAGGCGTCGACTTGCAGGCGCAGCTGGTCCGTGGACAGCACTTCCTGTTGATCCATTTCGACGCTCAGCACGCGCTTATCGACAATCTGGATTTGTTCAACAAGCGGCACGCGGAAGGTGAGGCCAGCACGCGTTTCGCCAAATTGTTCGTTCGCACGATATTTGTTCACAACGCGGTCAACCTTGCCGTAGCTGCTGATAATCGCTTGTTGCGTTTCGGGGACGATGGTGACCGACATGTTCAACAAAATGAGGGTACCGATACCGATCAATGCCAGATAAATCGGGTTTCTGATGATATTCGTCATCATTGCTTTTTTCCTGTCACAACAACGGGTTCAGCCTTTTGTGCGGCCTTTTTCTGAAACTCAGGGAGCGGAAGGTACGGCGTTACACCGCCGGTTTCGACAATCGTCTTGTCGACCTTGCCAAGCACTTGCTCCATCGTTTCATAATATAGCCGCCTTTTGGTGACTTCGGGCGCTTCCTTATACTGCACGTAAATCTTGTCGAACTCGGCAGTTTCACCCAAAGCCAACTCGGTAACGCGGCTGGCATAAGCACGGGCATCGTTCAGATAGCTCTCACGGCGTTGTTGCGCCGCGTTTACTTCGCGGAACGCGTCATTCACTTCGGCTGGTGGGTCTGACTGACGGATCGAAATGCTCTGCACCAACACACCGGCGCGATATTCGTCCAATATCTGCTGCATGCGGCGTCGCACTTCCAATTCAATCGCGCCACGGCCCGGGCCAATGGCTTGGGTCAGATCATAATTGGCAACGGCCGCGCGCATGGCGCTTTCCGCAACTTCCTTGACCGTGCCTTCAGGGCTGTCGAGTTGGAACAGATATAATGACGGGCTCTTAATCGACCAGCGGACGTCATAGGCCATATCAATGATGCTCTGGTCTTTGGTCAGGACCAGATTTTCGCTGCTTGCCTTCGGCGAACCGATGGAGGTCGTTTGGATCTGCTTTGTATCAACCTTGGTGATACTCTCGATGGGCGAGGGCAGCGTGAAACGAATGCCCGGCTGCACCGTGCGGGCATATTTGCCAAGCTGGGTTACAACGCCTTCTTGTTCAGGGCCAATCCGGTGGATTGTCGACCAGGCCAGCCAGAGCACAAGAAAGCCACCGACGATAATCGGCCACCAGCTTTTGCCATCTGGCCGCTGTGGAATGCCACCAAAGCCACCGCCTTTACGGCGCAGCAATTCTTCCAATGATGGGCCACGGGGCCGCGATTGTTTTGCCGCACCGTCCGGTGTCGGGTCCCACGGATTCACCGGATCGGACTTTGATCGGCCGCCTTTTTCATTTGCATTGCCGGATGCACCCGTGTCGGGGGAATCGTCTGAATCCCACGGTCCTTTGCCTTCTATCGCCAAAATATGTGACCCCTGATCGTCAATTTTCTTGCTCATAAAGTCTATGTAGTAGCGGTTTTTCAGAAAAACAGTGTCAATCCCGCAATTCTGAATCTATTCGGCATGATATGCCAAATATTGATCATTTTTCTCATGCCATTTCCGCCGTTGCCGGCGCACGCGCAAGCGGTTTGAAAATCGCCGATGGCGCGGTTTCGCTTATGCTCGATGTGTCGGGGTTGAACGCGGATGCGCGCGCGCAAATGGAGGCTGATGTTCGCAGCGCCGTTGAACGCGCAGGGGCGACGTCAGTCCGGATCATGTTGACGGCAGAGCGGATTACGCCGCGCCTGATCGCTGTGGCCAGCGGGAAAGGCGGCGTGGGTAAATCAACGCTGTCGACAAACCTGGCCATCGCCATGGCGCGGGCAGGCCGATCGGTCGGGCTTGTCGATGCCGATATCTACGGTCCATCGCAACCACGCTTGATGGGTGTTGAGGGCGTGAAGCCTGAAGCCGAAGGCAAGAATATGATACCCGTGATGGGTGCTGGCGGCGTGCCTTTCCTGTCGATGGGCCAGTTGGTCAATCCGGGCCAGGCCATTGCGTGGCGTGGCCCGATGGCGGGCAATGCCCTGTCGCAACTTGTCGACGCCAAATGGGGTGATGTACGCGACATCGTGGTCGATATGCCGCCCGGCACCGGTGACATTCAGCTGTCGATGATCCAAAAGCACAAGCCCGTCGGCGCCGTGATCATCTCCACGCCGCAGGATTTGGCGTTGATTGACGCCACCCGCGCCATCAGCTTTTTTGACACCGCGAAAGTCCCGATCATTGGGCTCGTTGAAAATATGGCGGGCTATCTCTGCCCACATTGCGGCGAAATGAGCGATCCTTTTGGATCGGGCGGAGCCGAAGCGGCGGCAAAGGAATTGGGCATTCCGTTCTTGGGGCGCATTCCGCTGGATATCAAAATCCGCATGGCAAGCGATGCGGGCAATCCGCCGGCGCTGGATGAAGGCCCCATCAGTGATGCCTATGCCGCGATTGCCCGGCAAGTGTCCGCATGGATGGATGCGCCAAAGGCCGCGCCTGCATGACGGAAGACGCAGCGGCAAGCGAAGGCATTAGCCGCCGAAAGCTGCTCATTGGTGGCGGCGCTGGGGTCGGTTTGTTGGTGGCTTGGGGCCTGTGGCCGCGCCGCTATACGCCCAATTTACGGACGGTAGAGGGCGAGCATCTTTTCGGACCGTGGCTTAAAATTGCCGAGGACGGCAAAATCGTCGTGGGCGTTCCACAAAGCGAGTCTGGCCAAGGCGTATATACGGCATTGGCACAAATCGTCGCCGGAGAGCTGGGCGCTGACTGGCGGTCGGTGGCAGTCCAGCCAGTGCCGCCAAGCCCGATATTCGCAAACACATTGTTGGCGCGCGAGTGGGCCCCGGCATTCATGCCCGAAAACCTCTCGCTCGACGCAGATGGCGGTCCCGTTGCCAGCAGCATCAACGAACTTGCGCGACGCGACGTCTTTGTGGTGACCGGCGGATCATCCTCCATTCGGCAATTTGAACAGCCATGCCGCGAAGCTGGCGCAGCGGCGCGTGCGGTCTTGTGTCAGGCCGCGGCGGCGCGCTGGGACATTTCGTGGGAACAGTGCCAAACGGACCGCGGTTTTGTGGTCTTTGGAAAGAAACGTCTCGCATTCGCTGATCTTGTCATTGCAGCATCAGAGCTCGCGCCGCCATCTCCGGTTCCGCTGAATTCTTCGCCGCGCAACCGCCTTTCGGGCCGTGACGCGCCGCGACTCGATCTGTCTGCTAAGGTCGATGGCAGCGCAAGCTTTGCCGGCGACATTCGTTTGCCCGATATGCTCTACGCGTCCGTCAGGGGCGGACCAGTGGGCGACAGTAGGTTGAAATCTGCCAATACAAAAGCGGCGCTGAAAATGCGCGGCGTGGTGCAAGTGGTGCGGACCAAAAGCTGGGTTGCGGCGGTGGCAAGCAACTGGTGGGCAGCCAATACCGCGCTCGATGCAATGAAACCCGTCTTCGCAACCAAAGGTGCTTTGGCGGACAGCCAGAAAATCGGACAGTCGCTTGGCGACGCCATCGCCAAAGGCCCCGGCTTCCGTGCCTTCAAAACTGGCGACGTTGATGCTGCAATGGCCCCGGAGACGGCAACGCGTATTTTTAAGGCTGACTATTCGGTGGGTGCGGCGGTGCACGCCCCCATTGAAACACGTTCAGCGACGGCGGATTATCGCAATGGTCGTCTGCAATTGTGGACCGCATCACAAGCGCCTCAGGCCGCGCGGGTTGCCGCGGCAAACGCCATCGGTATCGATGTAAATGATGTCGTTCTCTACCCCGTCATGGCGGGCGGAAGTTTCGACCGCAATTTTGACAATGTGATCGCCGCGCAAGTCGCGGTCATTGCCAAGGAAGTGGGGCGGCCAGTTCAACTGGTCTGGTCGCGCCCTGAAGACTTCCTGCGGGATCATGTCCGCACACCGGCGCTTGGTAGGTTATCCGCCGCGATAAATGCCGACGGCGCCGTGACCGCCATGAGCGTGCGGGTAGCAGCAGCATCCAGCATGCGTGAGCTTGCGAACCGGATCGATGGGCAAAGCGTTGACGCAGCGCGCAAGTCGTCCGCAGGCGAATTTGACGCGCTCGCGGTGCGCGGGGCGGAGATACCCTATGCCATTCCCAATCTGACGATTGACCATTTTCCGGTGCGCATGCCGATGCCAACCGGGCCGTGGCGGAGCCTAGCGCACAGCTACAACTGCTTCTTCGTCGAAGGGTTCATCGACGAGCTTGCGCAAAATGCTGGTGTTGAGCCTTTGTCGTTTCGCATGCAAATGCTTGTCGGCCAAACCCGGCTTGCCCGATGCCTTACGGGCGTCGCCAATATGGCGGGTTGGGACGGTGGCGGCTCGGGCAGCGGACGTGGCATTGCTTGCCACAGCATGCGCGGCAGCCTCATTGCCCTCATCGTGACGGCGCGTACCAGCGAAACCGGCGTGCGTGTCGACCGTATTCATGCGATGGCGGATTGCGGGCGGCTGATTAATCCCGATCTGGCGCGCCAGCAGATTGAGGGCGGCATTATATTTGGATTGGCACAAGCATTGGGTTCAACAACCGAATATCAAAACGGCCTACCAACCGCCCGCCGTCTGCGCGATGTGGACTTGCCTAAATTGACCGACGTGCCAGAAATCACCGTTGAATTTGCGCGCAGTGATGCGCCGCCGGGCGGTGTGACTGAACTCGGGGTGCCGCCAGTTGCACCCGCTATAGCAAACGCATTATTCTCCGCAGCCGGAATACGTTTGCGTGAACTTCCTTTACTGTCCCGGGGACTATGATGACATTACCAACGAACCACCCACCCGTAGCGACGCCCAAAGTCGGCGTCCTGCTGGTGAATCTGGGCACGCCAGACGCACCGACCACGTCAGCGGTGAAGCGCTATCTGAAGCAGTTTTTGTCGGATCAACGCGTTGTCGAAATTCCGCCTTTGCTGTGGCAACCGATTTTGCGCGGCATCATTCTGAACACCCGTCCGCAAAAATCGGCGAAGGCATATGCCAAGGTATGGACGGAAAAAGGATCGCCGCTGGCGTTTTTCACAGCCGGGCAGGCGGAAGCCTTGCAGGCGCGTATGGAAGGGACTGCCGATGTGCGGTACGCCATGCGCTATGGCAATCCATCCGTCGGTGACCAACTGGCTGCCATGAAAGCAGCGGGGTGCAACCGGATTTTAATTGCGCCATTATACCCGCAATATTCGGGGGCGACGACGGGTACCGTGCTTGACGAGGCTTACGCCACGCTCACCGCCATGCGTTGGCACCCGGCGATCCGCACGCTGCCCGCTTATCATGATGATGCGCGCTATATTGGCGCGTTGAAGTCGTCGATTGAAGCGTCGCTTGCGAAGTTGGATTTCGTACCCGACGCGCTTGTGATCAGTTTCCATGGGATGCCGGAACGGACACTCCATTTGGGGGATCCCTATCATTGCCACTGCCAAAAAACCGCACGGCTTCTGTCGGAAGCCATTGGCCGCGCGCTTGTTGTGAGTTTCCAATCCCGTTTTGGGCGGGCGAAATGGCTTGAACCCGCCACGGACGACACGCTGATGAAACTCGCGCGCGAAGGGACAAAGAAAGTCGCAATCTTTGCGCCGGGCTTTTCGGTCGATTGCCTCGAAACGCTCGAAGAGCTGGCCATGCAGGGGCATGAGCAATTCGAAGAAGCGGGCGGCACGCATTATGCCTATCTGCCGTGCTTGAACGACAGCGATGTCGGCATGGATATGCTTGAACAGATTATCGGGCAGGAACTGGCTGGCTGGATCTAATCGTTAGCACAGCGTGGCTGCGGCTTTTTTGTGCTAACGTTTACGGCAACTTGCACTTGTGCCCTTGTGCATTAATCATCGCGAAATTGGCAATCAGGAGAGCGGTGCATGTCACGAATTGCGGTGGTTACAGGCGGGACTAGAGGTATTGGCGAAGCAATCTGTTTGAAGCTTCAAGAAAAAGGCCGGATGGTCATCGCCAACTATGGTGGCAATGACGCCGCCGCCAAGGCCTTTTCGGAGCGGACGGGCATCGCGGTGCGCAAGTGGGACGTGGGCGATCATCAAAGCTGCCTAGACGCCTGCGCGGCGATTGAGGCGGAGTTCGGACCAATCGACATCATGGTCAACAACGCTGGCATCACCCGCGATGCGACGATGATGAAGATGACATTTGAACAATGGGATGAAGTGATCCGTGTCGACCTGACAGGTTGTTTCAACATGGCCAAGGCGGTCTTTGCCGGCATGCGCGAACGCAAATGGGGCCGCATCGTGAACATTGGCTCAGTCAACGGTCAGGGCGGCCAAATCGGTCAGGTGAATTACGCGGCCGCGAAATCAGGCATCCATGGTTTTACCAAATCGCTTGCTGCAGAGGGTGCGCGTTATGGCGTGACCGCCAATGCAATCGCGCCGGGCTATATTGGTACCGAAATGCTGTCGACCATCCCAGAAAATGTGATGGAAAAGATCGTTGCGCAAATCCCGGTTGGCCGTTTGGGTCAACCCGACGAAATCGCCCGCGGCGTCGAATTTTTGACGAGCGACAATGCAGGCTTCATCACCGGTTCGACTTTGTCGATCAACGGTGGTCAGCACATGTATTG
>JBILBJ010000016.1:0-15707 GCA_044353705.1 Sphingorhabdus sp.
GCTTGTCGCATCGCCTGTGTTAATCAAAAAGTTGGTATGCTTTTCCGAAACCTGCGCGCCGCCGATTTGCAATCCGCGGCATCCGGCTTCGTCAACCAACTGCCATGCTTTGTGTCCATCCGGATTCTTGAATGTCGATCCACCCGTTTTTGAACGCAGCGGCTGCGATGCTTCGCGCGCGGCGCTTATCCGGTCCATCTCCGCCTGAATGGCGTCTGACGCGCCCGGTACACCGCGAAAGCGCCCACCGACCACAATTGCGTCATCGGGAAGATCGGAATGGCGATAGCTATAATGCAGTTCTTCAACCGACAAGGTCGCAAGCGCGCCATCGCGCATCACGACATCGCAATCGACCAATATATCCTTCACCTCGCCGCCATAAGCCCCGCCGTTCATGCGCACAAAGCCGCCGACTGTGCCGGGAATGGACCTAAGAAACTCAAGCCCCGAAATGCCATTGTCCCGCGCGGTTGACGACACCAATATGCCCGATGCACCTGCCCCGCAATTCAGCGTGACTGCGTCAACAGGTGTCACTTTGGCAAAGGCTTTGCCAAGGCGAACGACAACGCCCCTAACGCCGCCATCCCGCACGATCAGGTTGGAGCCAAGGCCAAGCGCCATGACCGGCACTGCTGGATCAAGCTGACGCAGAAATTCTTGCAGGTCGTTGATGTCTTTGGGTTCGAAAAGATATTCCGCGCTGCCGCCCGATTTAAACCACACCAATGGCGCAAGCGGCGCGTCCGGCGTTAACTTGCCTTCAACCTTGGGAAGGATGTTCACGCTCATGCACGGGCTGCCTTAATGGCGTCCGCAAGTCCCGCTGCCCATTTGGTGATGTCGCCTGCGCCAAGGCAGACAACCATGTCATTTTCCTGCACCGTTGCCGCAAGCTTCACGGCAAGCGCGTGCGCATCCGCGATGGTCGCCGCCGAACGGTGCCCACGCGCTTTGATACCGTTCACGAGCGCTTCGGAATCGACGCCATCAATGGGCGCTTCGCCTGCGGCGTAGACAGGCGAAATGAACACCATATCGGCGTCGTTAAACGCCTGTTGGAAATCATCCATATGGTCGCGCAGGCGGGTGAATCGATGCGGTTGCGCCACGGCAATCACGCGCCCCTGTGCGCCTTCGCGTGCGGCAGAAAGCACCGCGCGTATTTCGACGGGGTGATGGCCATAATCGTCGATGATGGTCACGCCATCGACTTCGCCAACCTTAGTAAAGCGCCGTTTGACGCCACCGAATTTGTCAAAGCCGTGCGCGACAGCTTCATCGCTCATGCCCATTTCAAGGCCGACCGCGATGGCAGACAAAGCATTCTGCACATTATGCCGTCCGGGCATTGGCAAAACGACGCCTTCGATCGTGCGTTGCGATCCGTCGCGCGACCGGACAACGACATCGAAGCGATTGCCACCGGGGAAAGGTGTTACATTTTCGCCGCGAATGTCGGCCTGCGCCGAAAAACCATAAGTGATAATCCGGCGATCGCGGATCTTGGGCAAAATCGCCTGCACCTCTGGATGGTCGAGGCACATGATTGCCGCGCCATAAAAAGGCACGTTTTCGACAAATTCGACAAAGGCCCGCTTGATGGCATCAAAATCACCATAATGGTCCAGATGCTCTGGATCGATGTTGGTGACAACCGCCAGCGTACCGTCAAGGCGCAGGAAGCTGCCGTCGCTTTCGTCGGCCTCAACAACCATCCAGTCACTTGCACCCAGACGCGCGTTGGAACCATAGCTGTTGATGATGCCGCCGTTAATCACCGTGGGGTCAATGCCGCCATGGTCGAGCATCGCCGCAATCATGGACGTCGTCGTCGTTTTGCCATGCGTCCCTGCCACGGCAACGGTGTTCTTCAACCGCATCAGTTCCGCGAGCATTTCTGCGCGGCGCACCAGTGGAATGCGCCGTTCAAGCGCAGCATCGCGTTCGGGATTGCCTTCTTTGACCGCAGTGGACGTCACCACCACAGCCGCATCGCCAAGGTTATCCGCGCTATGCCCGATCATCACCTTGATCCCGCGCTTGCGCAGACCATCGACAACATAGCTGTCGGCGATGTCGCTGCCCTGCACCTGATAGCCAAGATTGTGCATGACCTCGGCAATGCCGGACATGCCGATGCCGCCAATGCCGACAAAGTGGACGATGCCAATATCCGTTGGGACGCCCTTCATGAGATGCTCTTTCGTGCGAGTGCGGGTGCGGCACCGAATGATGCCGATGTGTCGGGCTTTGCCTTAAGACCGTGCATGATGGGCGCGCGGCCAAAGGATTCGACAAGGTCAGCCAAATCGGCAACGGCGTTGGGACGGCCACAGCTTTTGGCCGCCTTTGCCGCATGTTCGAGTGCGCCGGGTTCAAGCGCAATTTTCTCTATTTGCGTGGCGAGCTCAACCGCGGTGAAGGCTGGCTGCGCAATCGCACGCGCGCCGCCGGCGGCGACCATTTCTTTGACGTTGTAGCTTTGGTGATCATCGGTCGCGCTAGGCAATGGCACCAAAATCGCTGGGCGCCCGGCGCAGGTCAGTTCGGCTACCGATGATGCACCCGCACGCGCGATGACCATATGTGCCCAGCCCAAACGTTCGGGCAGGTCAGGCAAATATGTTGCAAGCTCTGCCGGAATGTCATGCGCGGCATATGCCTGACGCACCGTTTCGATATCTTCTGCGCGGCACTGCTGCGTAACCTGAAGACGGCTGCGCAAATTCAGCGGTAGGCGGGCAAGACCATCGGGGACAATGTCGGACAATATGGTCGCGCCTTGGCTCCCCCCCGTCACAAGCACGCGGAAAATGCCGTCGGCCAAAAGCGGCGGATAGGGCGCATCACGCAGCGCCAAGACGTCTTCGCGCACCGGATTTCCAACCAGATGCACCTTGCTGGCATAACGCGGCGACAGACGCAGCACGTCGGAATAAGCCGTCGCAATGGCGTTCACCTGCCGCGCGGTGAAGCGGTTGACTCGGCCCAGCACGGCATTTTGTTCGTGAATGATCGTGGGAATTTTTTCGGCAAATGCGGCCAACAAGGCCGGGAATGCCGCATATCCACCAAAGCCGACAACAGCCGTTGGGTCAAAGCTGGCGTAAAAGCGCTGCGCCATCATGCGGCCTTCCGCGATCGCCCGAATGCCGGGCAGCCAGCTGAGTGGGTTTTTCGTGATACGGCCTGCGGGCAAAATATGCGTTGCCATTTTTTCGGGGCAGCCCGGAATTTTCGCGCCGCGCGCATCGGTTATCAACGCAACATGGTGGCCTCTATTCAGAAGTTCCTGCCCCAGCGCGAACGCAGGGATAAGATGCCCCCCTGTCCCGCCAGCGGCCAACACATAATGCCGAGAAATCGTCATGGCCGCTATCCCTTCACCATATACAGCGACCGGTCAAGATATGGGTTTCGCTTCGTCAGCGCGAGGATGAGACCGCAGGTCACCGACAGCGCCAAAATGGACGATCCACCGTAACTGATAAACGGCAGGGTCATGCCCTTGGACGGAAAGACGCCAAGGTTCACAGCCATGTTGATCATCGCCTGACCACAAAATTGCGCGCCAAGCCCGGTCACGGCCAGAACGACAAACTGGTCCTTTTCATCGAGCAGGCGAATGATGATGCGGACCAAAATGGCGAAATACAAAATCGCGATAAGCATGCACGTCAAAAGACCGAATTCTTCACCGATGACGGAGAAGATATAATCGGTATGCCCTTCTGGCAGCGAATATTTCTTGATGCCAAGACCGGGGCCAAGACCAAAGAAGCCACCGTTGGTCAATGTTGCCATCGCCATTTTGTCGTGCGTCAGGCCTTCGGTGCCGAAAATCCAAGCATCAATACGCTGCGTTGCGACCGGATAGAAATTATAGGCCAGCACAATAAACACGACGCCGCTGATGATAAGCCCCCACAGCCGTGATGCCGGGACGCCGGCCACCATCATCAACGCAAACCATGTGCCCATGAACAAGATTGTCTGGCCAAGGTCAGGCTGCAGCAACAAGAGGACGCAGACAAAAGCCGTTACGATGCTGCTCAGGAATAGCACCGGCAAGGAGGGGTCTTTCAGACGCCAGCTGATAATCCATGCCATTGCGACGGCGTAAAAGGGTTTCAGAAATTCGGACGGCTGAAGCCCCGCAAAACCCGCGCCGATCCAGCGTTGCGACCCGTTCACCTCGCGGCCAATGATCGGCACCAGTGCCAGCAGCACGAAGAAGATGCAAAAGCCAAAGACCCCAAAGCGGCGTGCCTGTTCGCGCGGATACATCGACACGAGAAGCATCAACGGTACCCCGACCATCACCCACATCAATTGCCGGTAAAAGAAATATAAAGACGACAATTGCGTTGTGGACGACGACAGGCGCTGCGCACCCGCAGGCGAGCCCGCGGCAACCGCCAACAACCCTATCGCGATTAAAACCATCATCAGTGACAGCAGCACGCGGTCGAGTTCCCAGAACCACACGCCAAGTGGCGAACGGTCGCCGCGGCCAAGCCGGTTCGCGAAGCCGATTTTGCCGGTCTTTGCGGCCAGTACCCAAGGGACCTCTTTACGTTCGCCGTTCATAACGCCTCAACAATCGCCCGAAACGCGTCACCGCGCGCCTCAAAATCTTTGAATTGATCAAACGACGCGCAAGCCGGCGACAGCATGATCACATCGCCTGGTTCTGCTTGGGCAGCGGCGGAACAGACCGCCGTGCCCATCATTTCACTGCGCTCGACCGGCATGTGCGGGGACAGCAGTTCGTTAAACAATGGTCCCGCCTCACCAATGGTATAGGCTTTCACGACATGGCCAAAATTGGGAATGCACTCATCCAGATTATCTGATTTCGGCAGGCCACCGACGATCCAGTGCACGCGTGGATAGGCGGCGAGCGCAGGTGCCGTCGATGCTGCGTTGGTGGCTTTGCTGTCGTTGACGAATAAGACGCCATTGCGTTCGGCAACAACCTCCATCCGGTGCGCAAGACCGCGAAATGTCTCCATTGCCGGACGCCATTGCGCCTCCGTCAGCCCAAGCGATTCCACCAGCGCGATGGCAACGGCAACATTTTGCAGATTATGGGGGCCTTGCAACGAAGGCCAATCCGCCTGCCCCGCGACCAACGCCGGGTCTGCCAGATGGACCAAATCCGCGCCGCGCCGCGCAAGACAATCGCGATACACCTGCTCGGTATCGGCGTCACCTTTGCCGAACACGGAATGCGTCTTGCAGGTCTGCATGTCGAACAGGCGCGCCTTTGACGCGACATAGCCTGCATAACCATCATAGCGATCCAGATGATCGGGCGACAGGTTGATCAGCGCGGCCGCATCGCACGACAGAGAGTGGGTAATGTCGAT
The DNA here is from genome assembly GCA_044353705.1 of Sphingorhabdus sp. Lineage (GTDB taxonomy): Bacteria > Pseudomonadota > Alphaproteobacteria > Sphingomonadales > Sphingomonadaceae > Sphingorhabdus_B. The sequence continues at coordinate 5,379 of JBILBJ010000016.1, forward strand.
CTGATAACTGGAAAGCTCCAGCACATATACGCCGCCTGCGGGCAACGGTGCCTGCGACAAAATTGGCAAGCCAATGTTGCCGCCCATACGAACGGGCAACCCAGCGCACTCCAACAGATGGTGGACCAAGGCGGTCGTCGTCGATTTCCCATTGGTGCCGGTAATGCCGACAACATGGTGCGGCGGCAGGCTTGCCCGCGCCATTGCGAATAATTCAATGTCGCCGATTAACGGCAGCCCCTCGGCCTTTGCCTTGTCCGCTATGGGATGGCGGTTGATGGGCACGCCGGGCGACACAACAATCGCGTCATAGCCCGACAGGTCCGCCAGCAACGGATCAGCAACGGTCGCAATATCCGCAATTTTGGCGCGCGCGCCTTCGTCATTATCCCATGCAAGGATGTCAGCCCCGCCCGCAACAAGCGACCGCGCAGCTGCAAGGCCGGAGCGCGCAAGCCCCAGTATCGCAAACTTACGGTCTTTGAAGGCGGGTGTACTAATCATCTGAGCTTGAGCGTTGATAGCCCTGCAAGCGCGAGTACGAAAGCGACAATCCAAAAACGGATAACAACGGTTGGTTCCGACCAGCCAAGCTGTTCAAAATGATGGTGGATCGGCGCCATGCGGAAAATACGCTTTCCGGTGCGTTTGAACCAAAACACCTGAATGATGACCGACAGCGCCTCAATCACGAAAAGTCCGCCGATAATGGCCAGCACGAATTCATGATGCGCGACAACCGCGATCGCGCCCAATGTGCCGCCCAGGGCAAGGCTGCCGGTATCGCCCATGAAGACTGCAGCAGGCGGCGCGTTGAACCACAGGAACGCCAAACCAGCGCCCACAATTGCGCCGCACAACATCGCAAGATCGCCAGCGCCCAAGTAAAAGGGAATGCCCAAATAGTCCGCATATTTGGCGTTACCCACCATGTAGACGATGATCATGAACGCGACTGACGCGATAATCACGGGCATAGTGGCCAAGCCGTCAAGGCCATCGGTTAAGTTCACTGCATTGCCAAAGGAGACAATGACAAACGCGCCAAACGGCACATACCACCAACCCAGATCAACAACAGGGCCATTGACGAAGGGCAAATACAACATGCCGCCCGATTGCGAGACAATCAGCGATACCGCAACGCCCGCAATCGCAAACTCCATAAGCAGCCGGACCCTGCCCGAAACGCCCTTGTGACTGCGCTTTTTGACCTTGTCATAATCATCAAGGAACCCGACGGTACCAAAGCCTACGGTGACCAGCAGACATGCCCAAACATACACATTGGTCAGGTCCATCCACAGCAACATCGAAACGCCGACTGACACCAATATCATCAGGCCGCCCATGGTCGGCGTACCGACCTTGGCGAGATGGGATTGCGGACCATCGCTGCGAATGGGCTGGCCTTTGCCCTGACGGACACGCAGCATGCTGATGAAGCGCGGGCCGATCATGAGGCCGATAATCAGCGCGGTGGCAACGGCTGCGCCCGAACGGAAACTGAGATAGCGGATAAGGTTTAACAGACCCGGGAAACCAAGATATTCGGCCAATATATACAGCATTAGTTTTTCCCACCCGTCAGCGCGCTGACGATGGAGGAAAGTCCCATACTATTGGAACCTTTGACCAATATCGTGTCTGATGCGCAAAGATAATTTTGCAGAAGGGCCAATGCCTCCTGCGCGGTCGCGCAATGCGCGAAATTGGCTGGCCCCTCAACCCCTGCTTTCAACGCATCGGCGAGAATTTCCATCTCTTGACCGACGAGCAGTGCAAAATCCACCTTTTCGGCGGCCAAGGGGGCGGCGAGTGCGCTGTGATATTCCGCACTTTTTGCTCCAAGTTCTTTCATCGAACCCAAAACGGCAATCCGGCGGCCACCGGATGCTTGTCCCAACTGGCCAATCGTCGCCAGCATCGATGCAGGGTTGGCGTTGTAACTTTCGTCAATGAGATGGCCTGTACCATCGCCAATGCGGATGGTATGGCGCGCGCCGCGCCCGGCAAGGCCGCCCATTTCCGCCATGGCAAGGCCTGCCGAAGCCAAATCCCCGCCTGCTGCGGAAACTGCGGCCAAGACCGCCATGCTGTTGGCAATCCAATGCTCTCCAGGCTGCGACAGCGTGAAGGAAAGCATATTCTCCCGCACTTTCGCCGTGATCAGCGTGCCGCCTTCTGCAGGCATATGGTCGACCACGCGGACATCGGCATCCGCGCTAAAGCCAAAGGAAATGAGGTTACCGCTATATTTTTCGGCGGCCGCACGAAGCCGTGGATAATGCGAATTATCGGCGGGCAGGATGGCCGTGCCACCTTCCACTAAGCCTTCAAATATCTCGGCCTTGGCATCTGCAATGCCGCTCTCATCCTTGAAAAATTCGATATGCGCCGGGGCAATGGTGGTGATAATCGCGACGTCAGGACGGACAATCTTGCTGAGCGCCCGCATTTCACCGGCATGGTTCATGCCCATTTCGAAAACGCCGAAATCGCAGTCAGCGGGCATGCGCGCAAGGCTCAGCGGTACGCCGACATGGTTGTTATAGCTTTTGACCGACCGGTGTGCGCGCCCACGTGAATAGCGGTCCAGCGCGGCAAAGAGCGCCTCTTTGGTTCCCGTTTTACCCGCAGAACCCGTGACACCAATAATCTTGGCCTTGGTCCGTGCGCGTGACGCATGGCCGAGCGCCTCAAGCGCCTGCATCGTATCGCTGACCAGAATATGCGGGAAAGGCACGGGCTGCGACACAATCGCGCCGGCTGCACCATTGGCAAATGCTTTTTCGATGAACAGATGCCCGTCCGTTTCCGCACCCTTGAGCGCAAAGAACAAATCCCCCGCCCCGATTTCGCGGGAATCGAACGCAACGCCTCGGACATCAAAATGTCCGGCAGCCGTCCCGCCGGTCGCGGCCAGCAATTCTTCAAAAGTCCATAAAGGCGTCATGCTGCACATTCCCGCGCGACTTCGACATCGTCAAACGACAAAACGCGGCCCATGATGATTTGCCCTTGCTCATGCCCCTTGCCCGCGATCAGGACGATATCATCGGGCTCGGCATGTTCGATGGCAAAGGCAATGGCATAATGCCGGTCGCCAATTTCATGTGCGCCGGGCGCGCCCGCCATGATGTCTGCACGAATAAGCGATGGATCTTCACTGCGTGGATTATCGTCGGTCACAATCACAATGTCGGAATCGGCAACCGCAACCGCGCCCATTTCCGGACGCTTGCCCGTGTCGCGGTCACCGCCAGCGCCAAATACCGTGATCAGCTTGCCCTTTGTATGTGGGCGCAATGCCGCGATAGCGGCGCGAAGGCCGTCGGGCGTGTGCGCATAATCGACATAAACGGGTGCACCGCTTTTGGTGATGACGGCGCGCTCCAGTCGGCCACGGACGGGCTGCAACCGCGCGAGATGCGACAGCAGGCTTTCCACGTCGCCGCCACTCGCCATCACAACGCCAGCGGCGACAAGCGCGTTTGCGGCTTGATAGGCGCCGATCAGCGGCAGCTTCACTTTGTAAACATCGCCCTGAATCCGCAGCTCAAGCGTTTGGCCAAGCTGCGTCGCTTCGCGCGAAAGCAATTGCACACCCTTGCCCTTTTCGCCCACGGTAATCATCCGCAGGTCGCGTTTACGCGCCCGTGCAATGACTTGATCCGACCAGACATCGTCGGCCCAGATGACGGCGCAGCCATTTTCATCGACGACCTCGTCAAACAAACGCATCTTTGCGTCGAAATAGCTTTCCATCGTGCCATGATAATCGAGGTGATCGCGGCTCAAATTCGTGAATGCGGCCACCGAAACCCGAACGCCTTCGCTGCGATATTGGGAAAGGCCGTGGCTCGATGCTTCAAATATCGCGTGGCTTACGCCTTCGCGGGCCAAACCGGACATGTTTGCAAGAAAGGTCACGATGTCGGGCGTTGTCAGACCCGTCGTTGTTTGGTCCGACGCCGTTGTGATACCCAATGTGCCGATCGACGCCGCATTGTGCCCCGCCATGCGCCAAAGCTGACGGGTGAGTTCAGCGGTCGATGTCTTGCCATTTGTGCCCGTGACGGCGGCAATCTGCCCGGGAAAGGGACGGAAATAACTGGCGGCCAATTGCGCAAAGGCGCGGCGCGGCTCCGCATCGGCGATATGCACTGCGCCTGTGACTTTTGCCTCGGGACGCGCGACGATAGCCACCGCTCCCGCGGCAATCGCGGCATCGATGAAATCTTCGCCGTTGAAACTGGCACCTTCAAAGGCACCAAAAACCGTTCCGGGCGCAATCTTCCGATGGTCGATGGCAAAGCCGGTCACTGTTCTGTCGGCAAATGCCGGATCGGCATCGCTTACCAATTGCCCGAGCTTCACTATTGCTCTCCCTTCGCCTTCCACAATAAAGGCATGAGTTCCGATACATCAACATCGCGTTTCATGTCAGGGATAATTCCCATCAACGGGCCGATGCGTGTAATCGTCTTTTGCACCACCGGCGCCGCGGTGTAGCCTGCCGTCCGCTGAAAGCTGGATGCTTCCGTGCCCTGAGGCTCATCCAGCATGACAAGCACAACATAACGCGGGTTATCCATCGGGAAAGCCGCTGCAAAGGTCGAAACAACAAGCGTACGGTTGTAGCCGCCAACGCCCGGTTTTTCGGCCGAGCCTGTCTTGCCGCCCACGCGATAGCCCAAGGCGTCGGCTTTGTTGCCCGTGCCGTCGACGACGATCATCCGCATTAGCTGCCGCATCCGTGCGCTGGTAGCCGCCGAAAAGACGCGCTTGCCGGGAATTTTGGCATCCGATTTCGTCTTGAACATCGTGGCCGGCCGATAAATGCCGCCATTGACCATCGCTGCATATGCGCTGGCCAAATGCATGGGTGTAACCGCGATACCATGTCCAAAACCCACGGTCATATTGGTCAGGCGATCCCATGATTTGGGATAGAGAGGCATGGCCTTTTCTGCCAATTCGATGTCGGGACGCGCATTAAAATGCATAGTACGCAACATCGCATCCATACGGGCAGCACCCAATTGGTCAGAAATTTGTGCGGTTACAATATTCGAACTGTGGATCAACGCCTCGGGCGTGTTCATCCAGCGGTCCGACGGATGCGAATCCCGGATTTTAAACCTGCCGAATTGAAGCGGCTTGGTCGCATCATACCGAACCGAAAGGTCGCGCACGGTGCCTGCATCCAACGCAGCAGCCACGGTCAGCGGTTTGAAGGTGGATCCGAGTTCATATACGCGGTTGGTGACGTTGTTCGTTTGCCGCGAAATGGGATAGCGGCCATCGACAATCGGCTGTCCAAGGTCCGGAATATTTGCGAACGACGGCCGGTTGGGGTTGAACGACGGCAATGTTGCCATGGCGACTACCTCACCCGTCGTGACATCCAATATGACGCCAGCTCCACCTTTGGCGTTCGTTGCGGTCATGCCCGAAGCAAGCTCGCTTTCAAGCGCGGCCTGTACGCGGACATCCAAAGCCAAATTCAGGGGAGTCGAACGCTTCGAAGGGTCGCGCAGATAATCGTTCATGACCCGCTCCATCCCCATCGCACCGCGGCCATCGCGGTTTACGAAACCGAGAGCGTGCGCCGCCATGTCATGCTGCGGGTACAGACGCGTTGCCTCACGCGGGAATTCAATGGCAATCTCGCCAAGGTCGTGGACCTGCTTGACTTGCTCGGGCAGCGCGCGCTTGCGCAGATAGCCGGGTTTGTCAGCGGTCAACTTGGCATAAAATTCTGCAGCCGGTGTGTCGGGGAAGATGGCGGCAAGCTGGTTGGCCAATTGTTTGCGGTCGCCCAACAGGTCAGCAGGCTTCACCCAAATGGCGTAGCCATAGATGCTGCGCGCCAACGGAACACCGTTGCGATCAACGATATCGCCGCGTTCGGGCACATATTCCGTGCTGGTTGCGCCATACGCCCGCGAATTTTCAAACAAAGCGAGCGTCGCCAAACGCCCGATGAGCAAGACGACGAACATACCAAAAGCAGCGAGTAAAACCAGCAGCCGCCAAAAACCGTGCGCAGCAAACGGAGGCGTACCGACGCCGCTTTTCCGGGTCGTGGTGCGGGCCGTTTGCGGCGTCATTAACGGCGGCGTTCGTTAGCAGCTTTTGCCGAAATATCGCGCAAAAGGTCGTCCGACAAAAGCTTTTCATCCATCCGCGCCAAACGCTCGGTGCGGCTCTGCTCTACTTTCGGCGCCTCTACTTTCGCCGCAGCACGCTTTACTGGCGTGGCGAAGATTTTAACGTCGTTGGCCGCAACCTTAGTGACGGCAGGCTTAGTGACGGCAACCTTAACGGCAGCGGCCTTTGGAGCGGCTGGCTTTGGTGTTTCAACAACAGCTTCCTTCACTACCGCAGGTTCGGCAACAGCTTGGGGCGTCGGGACAGTGGCAGCAGCCATCATGACGGGCTTGGTTTCAGGAAGATCGCCCGTCAGGCTGGCAAGCGCAGCTTCGCCATTGATAAATTGTTCAGCCGCAGGAGGCTGATAACCGTACAAAAGTTCGTTCCACTCTTCCAATTGCTGCAGGCTGGCGCGCGTGCGGATTTCCGCCTGAAGGAAGCTAATCTCACGCTTCGTGTCCATAATTTCACGGTCAACCGCGACAAGGTCGCTGTGCGTTGCAGCCACGTTCAGCGACAGCGGGTAGAGCAGGATCGCAACCATGAACACCAGCGCAAGCCAGCCTAGGTTTCTAAGTCTTTGCATGGCGAGACTCATGCTGCCAATCCTCCTGTTGCCCATGCGGGTGCGTGTGTGCGGGTTGCGGATCGCAAGGTGGCGGAACGCGACCTTGGATTGCGGGTAAGTTCGGCTTCTGAAGGGCGAATGGCTTTATCCGCCTTTTCGAAAGTAGGCTGCGGTCCGGCGTTGCCGACCATTGGCACATGACGTGAGCCAGCGCTTTCCGCGCCACTGCGGCGACGCAGGAATTGCTTCACGATGCGGTCTTCAAGGCTGTGGAACGTCACAACAGCAAGACGACCGCCGGGCTTGAGCATACGCTCGGCAGCTTCCAATCCGTCGGTCAATTCATCCAGCTCGCGGTTCACATGAATGCGGATCGCCTGAAACGCCCGGGTGGCGGGGTCTTTTGGCGCGCCGGGCTTGTGACCGACGGCTTTACGAACGATGGCCGCGAGCTGCGCGGTGGTTTCGATGGGCCGTGCCGCAACGATCGCACGCGCGATGCGCCGTGAGCGGTGCTCTTCGCCATAACGATAGATGATGTCGGCAATATCGGCTTCGTCGGCTTCGTTGAGGAAGTCAGCGGCGGACATGCCGTCCTGCGCCATGCGCATATCCAGCGGGCCGTCTTTCTGGAAAGAAAAGCCACGCTCTGCGCGGTCGAGCTGCATCGACGACACACCGATGTCGAGAACAACGCCATCGACCGACATTATGTCGTCGGCCATCAGCACGTCGTCCATGATAGAAAAGCAGGCCGGGTAAAGACGCAAAGCGCCCTCACTGCGGCCTGCAAGGTCCGCACCTTCTGATAGTGCATCAGGATCGCGGTCGAACGCGTAAACGCGCGCGCCGCCAGCCAGTATCGCTTGGCTGTATCCGCCTGCACCAAAGGTACCATCCACGATCTCATCGCCAGGGGTGATGGCAAGAGCGTGAATTACTTCATCCAGTAAGACTGGAATATGGGGGGCCGGCGCGCTCATTTGTCGCGCTTGCCTTGGGACAGCCAATAATTGAGCTCGTCCTTGACGGGGTTGAATGCCGCTGGCGCTTCCTTCAGGAAAACGTCAGGGTTCCAAAGCATGAAGTGCGAGGTCGCACCGAAGAAAAATGCCCGGTCGTCAATGCGGCCAAAATGCTTGAGCATTGGCGACAGCACGAAGCGGCCGCTGGCTTCAAAAGCAGTTTCAAAGATGGAAGAGGCAGATACGCCAGCCAGTTCGCGGTCAAAGTCAGTGCCGCGGTTAACGGCGCTTTGCCATTGCGCCTCGATATCTGCGCGCAGCTTGAGGCGTTCGGCGCTGCCAAAACCGATGAGGCAAGGAAGGCTGCTGTGGCGCGAGATGCACACGCTGTTGCTGCCGCTGGATTGCAATACGCTGTCGCGGATCTCGGCGGGTATAGTCGTGCGGCCCTTGGCGTCGACACCCGACACCCCCGAACCTGCATAGACCACCAACGCTGACACCGTCCGAAACACCCCCATGAAAAAGGATGCAGAACGACAATCATGGCAAATCCCTTTGCCATGCGGACGCCGTAACGACCGATATTATCAGATATCCACCCCTTGGATGACTTTGCATAGCAAGGGATTTCATGGATGAAAAGAGGGATTTTATGGGAAAATTGGGGTGATAAATATTAATATACTGAATTTATTATATAATTTTTTTCCTCATATAAAAATAATGTGCGAAATGAACATAAATCCTTGGGCAGGCATGGGTGTAAAGCATAGATTTTTCCCAGATTTCCGGTGCAAAGCCCATGTCTACCCCGAATGTCCCACAAAATCCTCGGATAGGGAATCGCTTTCGTCCAATCGCGCCAGCAATGCTTCCACCCACGCCAAATTGCCGAATTCATCGCCGCCGGTCAGCATGCGCATGCCCCGTCCTTCCCAATAGACCGTATCGAGTAAATCGGCATCGGCGAGGAGCAAAGCGCGTCCTTTGCCAATCTTACAATCCGCCAAAAGGCCGCCCTGCTCTAACGCACATCGCGCCGAACCGCCGCGGTTGATCTTTAGCCATTCCCCCGGAGTCTGCGTACGGATGCTCAGCTTGCCAATCTTGCGGATGGCCATCGGTTCCGCATCGGCAATGGGCAACACAAGCTCAAGGCCCCAATGCGTAAATAAGGGCGAGAGCATTGATGTGAACAACGGCCGGCGCTTGTCACCCAACGGATAAAGGCTCCCCCATTGCAGCGCAGGGTCGGCAAGGATCAATATTCGCCCGCCCTTGCGGACCCAGCCATCCAGTTGGACAAGTTCGGCGGGACTGAATGCCCACGGCTGCGCCAACAATAGCATGCGCCGCCCTGCAAGGTCGCGCAGATCATCGAGCGGCTGAACATCATAGCTTTGGCCAAGCCGCGCGAACGCAGGGTGCGGCTGCGCATCTTCGGCAAGATCCGCTTCAACGCCGCCCTCGCTCCATTGCAGCGGCAGCGTGGTCATCAACCCCAAAGTTGGTTTCGGGCCATCCGGTGCAGGCCGGGTAAAGGCGTACGACAGCAGCGACGACAGGAACACCAAAGCAACGGCGAGCAGCAGCAAAAGCGGGCGCCTTTTGCCGCCGAGACGCGCACGCAAGTTCGTCATGTTTGTTACTGCGGTCGGCCGCGCGGCGGTGTGGCGCTCATGGGCTTGGTCTCGCTTTCATCCTTGGCTACGGGGGTCACACCCAGTTCAGCCAGTGGTTCATCCGGCGTTTGTTTCTTCATTTCGGTAATCGGCGTCGCATCCATTGCCCCCGGCGTCTGCGGACGGTCGCTGACACGATCGAGAACCATCGTCGCCAAGGTTACAAACAGGAGCACGACGACCAAGCCAACCACGCCGACCTGAATACGCTGAATTGCGGATTGCTTTTGCTCAACCAACTGCGATCTCCTGTAAACCGTAGAACGCGTTATTGCGCCGCGCTGTCCATTTGCCAAGGCATGGGGTCAAGATTTTTGCTGCGCATCCATTCCGGATTGTAAATCGTCGACAGATAGCGGAAACCCGTGTCGCACAAGATCGTCGCGATGCGCGCATGGGGCCCAAGCTGTTTGCCCAAGGCGACCGCACCGGCAACGTTAATGCCTGAGGACAATCCAAGGCAAAGCCCCTCCTCCGCCAACAAGCGCCGGACCCATATCATTCCCTCTTCGTCCGATATGCGGAACTGGGTATCAATTGGCGCGCCATCGAGATTGGCGGTGATGCGGCCCTGACCAATACCTTCGGCAACCGACGTGCCTTCAGAGCTTAGTTCGCCATTGGCATAATAATTATACAGCGATGCGCCATGCGGGTCGGTCAAGGCGATGGTGACATTTTCGTCCTTCGCCTTCAGGCCCAGCCCGACCCCAGCGATGGTGCCGCCCGTCCCTGCGGCACAGGTAAAGCCATCGACCCGACCGTCCATTTGCGCCCAGATTTCTTCGGCCGTGGTTTCGATATGCGCGCGGCGGTTGGCTATGTTATCAAACTGGTTCGCCCACACCGCATTTTCGGTTTCTTCGGCCAAGCGGCGCGAGGTGTGCACGAAATGCCCGGGGTTGGAATAAGGCGCAGCAGGAACAAGCACGAGCTCGGCACCAAGCGCGCG
>JBILBJ010000146.1:0-4742 GCA_044353705.1 Sphingorhabdus sp.
CAAGTTCCAAAATCACCCGGCGGTTGACTGGTGCGGCCTGATGGGCGCAGCAGGCGTTTCCAGCCATAGCTCCGGCGCTTGACGAGCCACAGGCATGGCCAATCGCCCATATCCTTGCGTTTTTGCTGTCGAAACCCGTGTAGGCGATATGCGCGTGTGACAGCATCTGCCTGCGTATTCAGCAAGCCAGCCAAGATGAGTGAACCACCTTCGCGCAATATGGCCGATAGCGACGGCGCAAGTTCGATTAACGGACCCGCCAAAATATTGGCGATGACCAAATCATAAGGCGCGCGGGCGGTGATAAGGTCGTGCGCTGTCCCCGCGGCGACACACAGCGCCAACTGACCCTGCGCAACGCCGCAAGGGACGTTGTTGACCACCGCATTGGCCGCGGTGACATCAATGCTCACCGGGTCGATATCCGATGCCGTCAAATATGCCTTGGGCCACAACGCATGCGCGGCAAAAGCCAGCAGGCCAGTTCCGGTCCCGATGTCGGCAATCAGGTCATACCGTTTGCCGGCACGTTTCATTCTGTCGAGCATATCAAGACAGCCGCTGGTCGTTTCATGTCCGCCCGTGCCAAAGGCGCGGCTAGCCTCGATTTGGAATGGGGTTGCGCCGTAGGGCACTGTGCCTTTGTTGGCCATTGTGTGGACGTAGAAGCGCCCGGCATGCACCGGCTGAAGCCCTTGTTGGCTCATGACGACCCAGTCGGCATCGGGAAGTTTTTCAACCATCGCCTTTGCGCCTGTGGCACTGGGAAGACGGATTTGGATGGCGGCGATCACCTGCGCGTTTGGCTTCTCGTTAAAATAAGCTTCAAGCCGCCATTTGTCGTCGTTGAACGCTTCGACTTCATCCGCAACGATGGTCGGCATGGGTTCCAATGCGGCCAGCCACTCGTCGTCATGGTGCAGCTCTTCCGCTTCATTGCGGGTGCAGGGCAGGGTCACCTTCCAGTTCATTGTGCTGCTTCTTTTAATAACCGGACGTCAAGCCGTTCCATCGCTGCTTTCGCATAAATTGCACAGCCTGCAGGATCGGCCAGAGGCTCCTTGCCCGAAAGGCGCTCAAAGAAACGCGATTGCGCGGGGTGTGGGGCAATCAGGACGTCGCATGGTTGCCATTCAGAAACGCGTTTCATGGTCGCCCTTAACACCGCAACATAGGCTGAGTGGTCGGTAAATCGGTACCCATCAGCAGACACAGCGCCAAGGCTGTCGGCGAAAACAAACTGATGACAGGTCGCGCCTTCGCATGATTTCCAGGTCCAGCTCGTTCCACCCGGGGCGTGGCCGGGCGTGGCGATGGCGGTCATTTTTATCGGGCCAAGGGTGATGGTTTCGCCGTCGCTGACGATCTGGTCCACCTTTATGCCCGCAAATGGTGGCAATATTGCCAATTGCGGGTCCGTAGGGTCCGAAATACCCGTCTCCAGACTTTTGCGCGCTTGAGCCCGTGCCAACATGCGGCCACCGGTAATGCCCTTTAGCGCGGCAAGCCCGCCAACATGATCCAAATGTTCATGACTGCTGACCAGATATTTCACGTCTGTCGGTTGGAAACCAAGGTTGCGGATATTGTCCGCAATGAATGGGGCAGCTTCGGCGGTCGCACCGTCGATGAGGATATGACCTTTGGGTGACGTCACGAGCAACGACACGATGCCACACGTGCCGACCATATATACATTCGCGAATATATGCGCGGGCGGTGCAGGGTCGCTCCAGCCGTCACGGCCTTGGCACTGTGACGCGAGTGTGGCTCCACTGCTAATCGTTTTAACGGGTGCGACAGGCGCGCAGGCCGTCAGGGCCAATGCTAATAGGGCGCCAAGCTTAGCGTACATAGCTCGCGCCATTTATATCCAATACCGCACCTGTCATCGAAGGCGGCGCATCAAGTGCACAGAATTTTACCATGGCCGCGACTTCTTCGGGATCAGCGACCTTGCCGAGCGGGATATCGGCGAGCAGCTTATCGCCGCCGCGGCTTGCGAGATAATCGTCCGCCATGCCGGTCATGGTAAACCCGGGGCATATGGCAAAGGCATAGATTTTTTGGGCAGCGTAAGCGCGGGCGATAGTCTTCGTCATTGCGACCATGCCGGCCTTTGATGCCGCATAATGCCAATGGGCCGGGCTATCCCCGCGATGCGCGGCGCGGCTAGCGATGTTGACGATCCGGCCACTCGCGTTCGATTCTTGCCAATGCAGGACGGCACGGCGACACAAGTCCGCACTGGCCGTCAGGTTGATCTGTATGGTCTGGTTCCAATTGGCGAGCCATTCGTCGTCCGACGCAGAAATCGGGTTTTGCTCAAATATCCCGGCATTGTTGATTAACACATCTACACGGCCGTCAAGGCGATCAAGCGCTTGGTTCCAAAGCCGAACAGGCGTCGCGGGATCGTTTAGGTCGCCATCCTTACTGGACAGCGCCAACACGGAAGTCGTTGCGGGTTCAAAGCTGGCCGCAGCGGCAGCGCCGATGCCGCGTGATGCGCCGGTGATAAGGATATGGGTTTTCATCGCCGCTGCTTTTCACAGCGCCGACAAAATTTCAACCGAAGTTATCGGACGAGGTTTCCAACAAAGCGCGTAGCGTTGGCTTGAAGTGATGAGATTTTTTCATTTTCTTCGCTAAACCTGCCCTCAAGCTGCATGATTTCCGACACCACATTTTCCGTATCGCTGCGGATGGCAGAGATGGTGTTTGACATCAAATCGGCGGCCAACGCGGTTTCGTCGACTGACGCGGTAATCATGGTCACTGTTTGCGCTTGGTCCTCCATGGCCCGCCGGATGCGTTCGGCAGACATGCGCACTTCGTCAACGGTTTCGCGGATGGATGCGTTCGATTCAACCGACGCCTTGGTCGCACTTTGAATGGATGAAATCTTCTGCGCAATTTCGTCCGTTGCCTGCGCTGTTTGATTTGCGAGGCTTTTTACTTCCTGCGCCACCACGGCGAAACCACGGCCCGCATCGCCCGCGCGCGCGGCTTCGATTGTGGCGTTCAGCGCCAGCAAGTTGGTCTGCCCCGCAATGTCGCGGATGAGGCCCAGTATCGACTCGATAGATTGTGATTGTTCGGACAGCGTATCGGTTGCCACTGCACCTTTGGTTGCCACGGCGGCGGCGCGGTTTGCGACGTCGGCGGCGGTCTCCACTTCTGTCCGTGCATCTTCAATCGCGCGGATGAGGCCAGCGGCCGTTTGGGCGGCCTCGCGCATGGCGATGGCAGATTGTTCAGACGCAGCCGCAACTTCAGATGCCTTGGACAGCATGCCGTTCGCCATTTGCGAACTGCTCGCGGCTTGCTGGCGCAATACGGCTGTGCGGTCGGCAACCTCATGTGCAGCAATGCCGATGTCGTTTTCAAACTGCGCCGATTGTTCTTCGCGGCGTGTCGCGTTCTGATTGGCGTGATATGCCGTGTGGCACATTGCCATGATAGACAGTTCCAGACCCGTCGCGGTCAGAACGGCAGCTGCGAGGTCCTGATAGTCTTCTTGCTCCACGCCATAGACTTCACCGAGCAACTTTAGCGTGAAGGCGTTCGACCGTATCGACGCTGCATTAACAGTTTTGGGCGGGATGCCCCGCTGGTAAGAATCCATAATCTGGCGGGTTAGAAACTTGGACCATTCCGCGCCTTCGATATCGCTAAGGCGTTTACCAATAAAGGCCGCTGTTTTGATCCGGGCTTTTTCTACATTTTCGGGATCCTGCATTTCAGGAAACTTGCCCATGCTGATCCAATAATCCCAATAATAGCTGCTAATGTCGTATAGCCGGTCTTTCAACAGAACACCGACTTTGCGGCAGCGGGGCGCAAAGTTTTTGTCTTCGGCAAACACATCAATAATTGCCTGGACGTCCGATTGTTCAATGTCCCGTTTTTCTGCCATTGTTGCGTTCCTGTGTCATGGTCTTCGGCAATGCGGACCGATTTTTCATGTTTAAGCGGTAAATGGTTAATAGGCGGTTATTGCCGGGGTGCCTCCGATGCGCTGGCGCAGATTTTTTGCAAAGTTGTGATTGAACAAATCCATCATCTGTATGCGCGATTCTGGCGGTGCAGGCCTTGCGCCACGCCATTAAACGATTAAAGAGCGACGCTTAATACAAGCCGCGCTTAAATGAAGGACGCTGAAATCATGGCGAAAAACCCGAACCGCCCATTATCACCGCATTTGCAGGTGTACCGCTGGTCACCGCAGATGGCGATTTCGATTTTCCACCGCGCAACAGGATTCATTCTCGCGACGGTTGGTATGATCACCTTGCTGTGGTGGTTGTCCGCAATTGGCGGTGGCGCGGAAAGCTATGCGACCTTTCAAAAATATGTCGTCTCCGCAGGCGAAAGTGCCACTGGTTTTGAAACGGCGATCAACTGGTTCTTCCGGCTTTTGGGTCTTGCTGTAACCTTCAGCTTCTTCCAGCATCTCGCCTCGGGCATTCGCCACCTTGTTTTGGATATTGGCGCTGGCTACGAATTGAAGGCGAACCGGACCTGGGCTTCGGCTGCATTCATTGCAGCCTTTTTTGCAACTGCATTCGTTGTCCTGTTTGTGGCATCGCGCTTTCTGGGAGTTTGATGATGGACAGTAGAACATATATCGGGCGCGTGCGCGGGCTGGGTTCCGCAAAGCATGGCGGCGAACATTGGTTGAAACAGCGCCTGACCGCGATTGGCAATATCTTGCTGACCACGTGGCTCGTTGTCTCGCT
>JBILBJ010000017.1:0-15560 GCA_044353705.1 Sphingorhabdus sp.
GCGATGCTTCGCAACATGGCAGCGTCGCTTATCAAGCACGAACAGATCAAGACGACTTTGCCAAAGGCGAAGGAACTGCGTCCTTACATCGAAAAGCTGATCACGCTTGCGAAGAAGGGTGGCTTGTCCAACCGTCGTCTCGCGATGAGCCGTTTGATGGACGACAAGCAGCTGGTAAAGTTGTTTGACGAACTGGCAACGCGCTATGCCGACCGCAGCGGTGGTTACAGCCGCGTGATCAAAGCTGGTTTCCGTGGTTCCGACGCCGCACCAATGGGCGTCATCGAGCTCGTTGACCGCAATGTCGACGCCAAGGGTCAGGACAGCGGCCCAGTTGAAGTATTGGACGACGCTGAATAAGCACGTCTTGCTTTAAGAGTTTCAAAAGGGCGGTATCCGAAAGGGTGCCGCCCTTTTTCATTGGGTTTATGATTTCGTCCGAGCGCTTCGATCGGCCAACCAAAAGAGTAGGCTGGAAATCAACCACGCCACCGAAAGCACAATCGTAAATCGACCGCCGCGCGCGTCGCTGCCCAATATGTCGGCAAAGACGCCAATGTTAATCTGCACTATGCCGGCAACCATCATAGCCTGCTGCAATATGCGCCTACGAAACCGCGACGCGATGCTGCCGACAATGGCGATCAGCAAGACCAAGCCAAACCATAAATTGACGGGATTATCCTCATTGCCAATCATGCCGACAGCCAAGTTGGACCAGATGACCATGAACCCGGCGAGCACGGCAAACATCGAGCCAAAGCGGAAGTACCAGTTTGATGACAGGCGCACCGCGAATTCAATCAGGCCGCCTAGTATCCCGAAAATGATGGCGGCGACGATGAAGTCGGTTTCATCCCAATTAACTTCTGTGGTGAACTGCATCGCGACCAACGGCGTTAGGATAAGCGCTACTGCGCCGCCCCAGCCCAAGATCCGCCAGATATTCCGCCGCGGCCTTGTTGGCCCAATATTCTCTGCATGCATAGCATTGCCCTTTTCCGTGAATGAGAGCTATGCATAGCGCAGCGGCAACGGGGTGCATGATTTCGACGAAAATGCGAAATATTCTTGCGGGCGACGGCGGGAATAGTTGGCGTTCACGCGTGGACGCTATAGTCGGATGACAGAGATTTTGAGAGTTGGGGAAATGATAATATGCGAAGTGTATTTTTGGTCGGTGCAGCCTTCATGATGGCACCGATTTCGTCGGTCGCCATGGCCCAAGGTTCCGCCACCGCCGATGCCGCAGTCAAATTGACCTATCCGCAGACCAAAACCGTCAATGTCGTTGATGAGCAATTTGGTGTGAAGGTTGCGGATCCCTATCGCTGGCTGGAAGATGATGTGCGCGTCAATCCCGAAGTCGCCGAATGGGTGAAGGCGCAGAATGCCGTCACCGACGCCTATCTGGAAACATTGCCCGGCAAGAAGATACTCGCCCAGCGCATGAAGAAGCTTTTCGATTATGAGCGCTTTGGCCTTCCTGAAAAAGCCGGTGGCTATTATTTCTTCACAAAGAATGACGGCTTGCAAAACCAGTCGGTCTTATATGTGCGCAAGGGCCTGACCGGTGCGGACCGTATTTTGATCGACCCCAATCTATGGGCAAAAGACGGCGCCACGGCGCTCGATAGCTGGGTACCATCGAAAAATGGCAAGCTGCTTGCTTATGCTGTTCAGGACGGCGGTTCCGACTGGCGGACGATTAAAGTGCTCGACACCGTGACCGGCAAGGTGCTCGCCGACGAAATCAACTGGGCAAAATTCACCAACATTAGCTGGGTGGGCAATGACGGGTTTTTATACTCGCGTTTTGCAGAGCCAAAAGAAGGCGCGGCATTCCAGCAGCTGAACTATAACCAGACCATCTATTACCACAAAATCGGCACGCCCCAGTCGGAAGACAAGGCCATATTCGCAACGCCGGACAAGCCCGAATATGGGCATAGCGCGCAAGTAACGCATGACGGCAAATGGGCGGTCATTACGACGTCGTCCGGAACCGACGAGAAATATGAACTGCACGTGATGCCACTTGGCAAAAAGCCAACATGGAAACCGCAGCCGCTCGTGACGGGTCTCGATCATGACTGGGGCCTGATCGAAGGCATGGGCAACACTTTGTGGTTCACCACCAACAAGGACGCGGCAAAGCTTAAGGTTGTTAAGGTGGATCTGGGTGCCAAGACGCCCGTATTTACCGATGTCATTGCGGAGCGTGCGGAAACCCTATCGCGCGCGCAGATCGTCGGCGACCGCCTCATCCTGTCATATATCAAAGATGCCAAATCGATGGCGCTGATGACAGACCTCGCAGGCCAGCCTGTGCAGGAAATCAAGCTCAGCGCGATTGGGACGGCCAGTGGCTTTTCAGGAATGCCGGGTGATCCAGAAACATTTTATGGATTCTCCAGCTTTAATCAGCCCGGCGCTGTGTATCGCTTTGACAGCAAGACGGGTGCTTCGGCGCCGTTCGCGCAGCCAAAGCTGAGCTTCAACCCAGCCGACTTTACGGTCGAACAAGTGTTCTATCCGTCGAAGGACGGCACGAAGATCCCGATGTTCGTCGTGCACAAAAAAGATCTCGATCTGACGAAGGGCGCGCCGACATTGCTCTATTCCTATGGCGGGTTCAACATTTCGCAGACGCCCACTTATTCGGCAACGCGCATGGCTTGGCTGCAATCGGGCGGCGTATTCGCCCTCGCCAATATTCGTGGCGGCGGCGAATATGGGAAGCCGTGGCATGATGCTGGTCGTTTGATGAACAAACAAAATGTCTTTGACGATTTTGCGGCCGCAGCGGAATATCTGATTTCCAGCGGCGTTTCGGCCAAGGGCAAGATTGCCATCGAAGGGCGGTCCAATGGCGGACTGCTGATTGGTGCCGTTGTGAACCAGCGTCCGGACCTGTTCGCGGCAGGCCATGCCGCAGTGGGCGTGATGGATATGGTCCGCTTCGACCGGTTTACCGCTGGCCGTTATTGGGTCGATGATTATGGCTACCCCAGCAAGGAAGCCGACTTTAAAATGCAGATGACCTACTCCCCCTATCACAACATCAAATCGGGCGTGGAATATCCAGCGGTTATTGTCTCGACCGCGGATACCGACGACCGTGTGGTTCCGGGGCATAGCTTCAAATATATCTCCGCCTTGCAAGCCGCAGAAACCGGCAACAAGCCCAAGATCATCCGCATCGAAAGCCGTGCGGGCCATGGTTCAGGCAAGCCGACCGATAAGGTTATTGACGAATATTCGGACATTTACGCGTTTCTCGCGAAATGGACGGGGCTGACCCTTACCGAATAATCGTTCATAAAAAAGGCAATTTAGATGAACGGATGCTGACAAGTCAATTCAGCATCCGGACAACCCGAATCGCATATTCGCTCTCTATCGGCACAGAACAACTGCGCTGGTTCAAGGAGAACGAAGATGAATTTCATGACCAAAACTTTGCTTGGCGCGGGAGCTGCTGCTGCAGCTTTGGTGAGTGTAACCGTTCCCGCCCAAGCGCGTGATCGCCATGACCGCGACCGCGACCGCGACCGTGATAGCATAAGTGCTGGCGAGATTATCGCCGGAGCGGTTGTGCTTGGCGGTCTTGCCGCTGTGCTTTCAAGCGGCAACAAAGGCCGCAACGATCGCCGCGGTTATGATGACCGTTATGATGATAACCGCGCAGGCTATGGTTACGACATTCGCAACGGCAGCGGCCGCGCCGCTATAAACCAATGCGTCGCCAGCGTTGAACGTTGGGCCAATGGCTACAGCCGTTCAGACGTCACGCAAGTGCGCAGCATCGAACGGACGCGTTTTGGCTATCGCGTCCAAGGCAATGTCGTTGTGCAAGGCGGCGGACGCGGCCGTTACGAGAATAAACATTATGGCAATGACCGATTTGGCGGCAACGCGTACCAGCGCGGTTATGACAAAGGCCGGTTCACCTGCTTTGTAGAGCGTGGCCGCGTGGTCGACATCAACTATCGCGGATTGGAACAGTGGCGCTGAATGTTTCCATATGCGTGGGTATAATGAGGCTCAGTCTGGAGACAGGTTGAGCCTCTTGTCATTTCGGTACCGTGATATGCGCGGCACCGGATGCGCACGTTGGCTGTGCTTGCCACAATCCTAAAAACCCGCCACAGTTGTCTCATGGCAAATATCCTCGCATTTCTGTTTGGCCTGATTGCACTCTTGCTGGCGATCATCGGCTTCATCCCGTTGCTGGGATGGCTGAACTGGCTCATTATTCTGATCGCTGGCGTCGGCGCGGCTTTTGGCTTCGCGTCGGAAAAGGACAGCGGCCGCAACTTCTGCTTGGTCGTTATAGCCATTTGCGCACTGCGCCTCTGGATAGGCGGCGGGATCATTTGATCCCCTCGCGAAGGCTTAGCAAAACATATGACCGACAAATCTGAAACCGCGCAGCCAAGTGGCTTGCCTTATGCCATGTCGGCATATCTCATCTGGGGCTTCGTCCCCGTTTATTTCAAACTGTTGAGCCATGTCTCGCCAATCGCGGTCGTTGCGCAGCGCGTGTTGTGGTCCATTCCGCTGCTGCTGGTCATTATGGCCTTTCGCAAACAGCTTGGCGAATATGCCGCCATTTTCCGCCACAAGGCGCATCTGCGCAATTTGCTCGCCTCTGCCACGTTGGTCGCCATTAACTGGCTGATCTACATTTGGGCCGTTTCCACAGACCATATTTTGGCCGCTAGCCTTGGCTATTATCTCAATCCCTTGGTGAACGTCCTGCTGGGGCGTCTGTTTTTAGGAGAGCGATTGCGGCCGCTTCAGATGGTCGCTGTGGCCGTTGCCGCCATTGGCGTTGCGATCCTCATCGGTGATGCGCTCGATACCTTATGGGTGTCGATATCACTCGCTTTAAGCTTTGGCCTTTATGGCCTTATCCGCAAGATTACCCCCGTTGGCTCTGTTCCCGGCCTTGCGACCGAGACAACATTGCTGGCGCCACTGGCCTTGGGCGCGGTACTCTATTTCGCGCAAGTTGGCGGCGGCGGATTTGGGGATGATGTGACGACGTCGGGGCTTTTGATATTGGCAGGTGCGGTCACCGCCATCCCGTTGCTGATGTTCGCGACCGCCGCCCGCCGGATGAGCTATACCAGCCTGGGCTTTGTGCAATATACGGCACCGTCCATTGCGTTCCTGCTGGGTGTGTTCGTGTACGGTGAGCCATTGAGCACGACGAAGCTGGCGTGCTTCATCCTGATCTGGTTCAGTATCGCGATTTTCTGTGCGGACGCGATTAAAACCTACAGGGCATCAAAAGCTTAAGCTTTCAGACGCCAGCGCAATGTTTCCCCTGCGTGGAACGGCACGACATCAAGCCCTTCCAGCGCCAACAGCTCCGGAACGACGATATCGGTGCGTTCCAATATTATGCGTTCCTCGTTCAACGGCAGGCCATAGAAACGCGGGCCGTTTTCCGAAGCAAAGGCCTCAAATCTGTCCAGCGCGCCTTCTTCTTCAAAGACGGCGGCGTAGCTTTCCAATGCGAAGGGCGCGTTGAATATTCCGGCGCACCCGCAGGCGCTTTCCTTAGCAGATTTGTCGTGTGGCGCGCTGTCGGTGCCGAGGAAATATTTTTCGCTGCCCGATGTCGCAGCCTTGCGGAGCGCAAGCCGGTGTACCTCACGTTTGGCGACCGGAAGGCAGTAAGCATGCGGACGGATGCCGCCTGCAAACATCGCATTGCGGTTGATGTGCAAATGTTGCGGGGTGATGGTCGCCCCGACATTGGGACCGCTGGCATCTACAAAAGCAACAGCGTCAGCGGTGGTGATATGTTCGAAAACGATCTTGAGCTCGGGCAGATCGCGGACCAGTTTCGACAGCGTCCGTTCAATGAACACAGCCTCACGGTCAAAGATATCGACATGCGAGTCTGTGACTTCGCCGTGAATGAGCAATGGCATCCCGATCCGCGCCATATGCTCCAGTGCGGGCATGATGTTGGCTACGCTGGTGACGCCGTGCGCGCTTCCGGTGGTGGCATGCGCGGGGTATAGCTTTGCCGCTGTAAACACACCTTCGGCGTGACCGCGCGCCAGTTCATTCCCGTCACTTACGTCGGTAAGATAGGCCGTCATAAGCGGCGTGAACGTGATGCCTTCGGGCACTGCTGCCAAAATCCGGTCACGATAGGCCGCGCCCGCTTCAACGGTTGTTACCGGTGGCGACAAATTGGGCATGACAATCGCGCGCGCAAACTGTTTTGCCGTGAAGGGCACCACGCTGCGCATCGCTGCGCCATCACGAAAATGGAGATGCCAATCATCAGGGCGGCGGATGGAAAGAATCATCTGGTCGGTCATGGCTTCCCTTTAAGCGCCTCTCCCCCTATCTGTCACCTATGCCAAACACCCGTCTATTCGACCGTAGCGTTATCCGTCTGTCGCCCACCGAGGCAGGAGAGGACGCGCGCCAATTTTTGCAGGGTCTGGTGACGCAGGATACGGCGGCAGAAATGCCCTTATGGGCAGGCTTGTTGAGCCCGCAGGGAAAGGCGCTGTTCGATTTCATCCTGTGGGCCGACGGCGACGATGTCCTCATCGATTGCGAAGGCACGCAAGCAGACGCATTGGTCCGCCGCTTGTCGATGTACCGGTTGCGCCGGAAAATCGCCATTGCCATTGATCTGGCATGCGGCGTGTTCTGGACAAGCGACGGCAGCACAGACCCGCGCCATGCGAAGCTCGGGACACGCTGGCTGGCCGCCCCGGCCGACGATGATGTCGATGTGAGCGCCGACTATCGTGCGCATCGGCTTGGGCTGGGCATCACTGAGGGCGTAAAGGAACTGGGCAGCGAACAGACTTTGTGGCTAGAGGCCAATGCCGCGGAACTGAACGGGGTTTCCTTCACCAAGGGATGCTATGTTGGGCAGGAGAATACTGCGCGCATGAACTGGCGGCAGAAGGTCAATCGACGGCTGGTAGTGGTCCCGTTGTCGCAAGCCGACGAGAGCCGCCAGCGCTGCGTTTATCCGGAACTTGATATATCGGTGGAGTATCGCCGCGTCGAAGATTTGGCGGCGCTTGTTCTGCCGGACTGGCAGCGCGATGCGCTTGGTTAATCGAGCCGCTCGAGCTTAACTTTTGCGGTCCCGCTGCGGTGCATGCCGATCTGTTTGGCCGCGGCATAAGATATATCGATGATGCGTGATTTGCTCCACGGGCCGCGGTCGTTCACCCGCACGATGACTTCCTGACCATTGGCCAGATTGGTGACCACCACCCTTGTGCCAAAGGATAACGTCCGGTGCGCCGCCGTCATCGCATTTGGATCAAAACGCTCCCCACTGGCCGTGCGATTGCCGCTGAGTTCAGCGCCATAATAGCTGGCCAATCCGGTGCCGATGTCGACACGGCTGTCGCCGGCCTGCGCCAAAACCGGCAAGGCGATGAGCGCGAGCGCAAGATAGTGACGTTTGTGCATAATACTCTCCCCGAGGCGCGCGGGCTACAATAAGCGTCGCACGCTGCCAATTGTCGAAGCGATAATGTGCACAGACTTTGCGTTCAAACGTCCAAATTGGCGACGTTGAGCGCGTTTTCGACAATGAAATCACGCCGTGGCTCAACAACTTCGCCCATCAGCTTGGTGAAGATATCGTCCGCAAGGTCGGCCTGGTCAATTTCGACACGGAGCAGCGACCGGTGATTGGGGTCAAGTGTCGTTTCCCACAATTGCTCCGCATTCATTTCGCCAAGACCCTTGTAGCGCGAGATCGATAGGCCCTTTCGCCCTGCGACGAGTATGGCCTCAAGCAATTCGGACGGACGCGTGATCGCGCCTTTATTGCCCACACTCACGGCGGTCGTTGCGCGCTTGGCTTGGTCGCCAACGGCATCAGGCGCTTCTGCGTCACCGTCTGCTTCGATGTCTTCGGCGGCATCCGCTGCTGCAGCCGCAGTGACCTTCACCAATCGGGCAGGGGTTTCGTAACTGGCGGTTTCTTCGCTGGCGAGCTTGTGCAACTTGCGCGCTTCTGCCGACATCAGGAATGCTGCGTCGATGATGTGGTGATCGGTTACACCGCGCCATAGGCGTTCGAAGTGATAGCCACCATCTTCGGATACGCGGCCGGACCATTTGCCCTCAACATCCTGCGCGCCCATCCATGCGGCCGCCTTGGCCACCGCAGAAGTGCGGTCGGTTGCTTCGGGGTCAAGCGCGCCTGTGAGCGCCATTGCCTCGACAATTGTGGGGTCGTAGCGACGCGGGACAAATGCCATCAGGCTGCGCATCCGGCGTGCATGGTCGACCAATGCGCCCAAATCCGCGCCTGCGCGTTGTCCACCGGCACCTTCAAGCACAACGCCGCCAAGACCCAATTCCGCGAGATGGTCGTCGAGCGCCTTGTCGTCCTTAACGTAAATTTCGCTGCGGCCCTTCGCGACCTTGTACAAAGGCGGCTGCGCGATGAAGAGATGCCCGTTTTCGATAATCTCGGGCATCTGGCGATAGAAGAATGTCAGCAACAATGTGCGGATATGTGACCCGTCGACGTCAGCGTCGGTCATGATCACAATCTTGTGATAGCGCAGCTTTTCAATGTTGAAATCTTCGCGGCCAATGCCTGTGCCCATGGCTTGAATGAGCGTGCCCACTTCCTTGGACGAAAGCATCCGGTCAAAACGCGCGCGTTCGACGTTTAGGATTTTACCCTTGAGCGGCAAAATCGCCTGATAATGGCGGTCGCGACCTTGCTTTGCCGAACCACCTGCGGAGTCGCCTTCGACCAGGAACAGTTCGGATTTGGCAGGGTCTTTTTCCTGACAATCAGCCAGCTTGCCGGGCAGAGACGCAACGCTCATGACCGATTTGCGGCTTGCTTCGCGGGCCTTACGTGCGGCTTCGCGCGCTGCGGCGGCATCAATGACCTTTTGGATCACGGTGCGTGCATGGCCGGGATTTTCTTCAAGCCACTCGCTCATCCGGTCGGCCATCAGGCTTTCCAGCGGCTGGCGCACTTCCGACGACACCAACTTGTCCTTGGTCTGCGACGAGAATTTTGGATCGGGCAATTTCACCGACACAATCGCGGTCAGGCCTTCGCGCATGTCATCGCCAGTCAGCGTGACCTTTTCCTTTTTCAACACGCCCGATTTTTCGGCGTAGTTGTTCAGCGTGCGTGTCAATGCCGAGCGGAATGCCGCCAAGTGGGTACCGCCATCGCGCTGCGGGATGTTGTTGGTGAAGCATAAGACGTTTTCGTAATAGCTGTCGTTCCATTCCAGCGCGACATCAATGCCGATGCCGTCACGATGCGACGAAATCGCAATCGGATCGGCGAGCAACGCCGTTTTGTTGCGGTCCAGATATTTAACGAACGCGCCAATGCCGCCCTCATAATAGAGGTCATGTTCTTTGACTTCGGAATGGCGGTTGTCCCGCAGCAGAATGCGGACGCCAGAGTTTAGAAACGCGAGTTCGCGATACCGATGTTCAAGCTTGTCAAAATCAAATTCGAGCACATTTTTGAAAGTGTCGGTCGACGCCATGAAGGTGACGCGCGTACCCTTTTTGGATTTGCCATCGGCCACAGGGGCATCGCCACGAACGATCAACGGCGCAACGGCGTCGCCATGTTCAAAGCGCATCCAATGCTCTTTGCCTTCGCGCCAGATGGTGAGCTCAAGATATTCAGACAGTGCGTTGACGACGGACACACCGACACCGTGCAAACCGCCCGATACCTTGTACGCGTTGTCGTCCGATGTGTTCTCAAACTTACCGCCGGCGTGCAGTTGGGTCATGATGACCTCAGCTGCGGAAACGCCCTCTTCCTTGTGCATGCCCGTCGGGATGCCGCGGCCATTATCTTCGACCGAGACCGATCCGTCGGCGTTCAATTCGATCAGCACCAGATCGCAATGTCCGGCGAGCGCTTCGTCGATCGCGTTGTCCGATACTTCGAACACCATGTGGTGCAGGCCGCTGCCGTCATCCGTATCGCCGATATACATTCCCGGCCGCTTGCGAACCGCGTCTAGGCCCTTGAGAACCTTGATGCTGTCGGCACCATATTCGTTCTGATTTGGGTTGGCTGCGCTGTCCGCAGACGGGTTATTTTCGGAGTTTTCCGGGATTTGATCTGTCATCAGCTGACTATAGGCCCCAAGGCCGAAAAGCCCAAGGGAAAGCGGCAATAACGCGCTATTTTTCCACAATCTTTTGCGCCTGTCGCCTGTTGCGTTTTTGGGTGGCGTCGCGGGGCGAAAAATTAAGCGGTGAAAGTTTTCGATATCGCGCTAAATCATCAGATGCGCATCTAAGGGATAG
This sequence comes from Sphingorhabdus sp., assembly GCA_044353705.1. Lineage (GTDB taxonomy): Bacteria > Pseudomonadota > Alphaproteobacteria > Sphingomonadales > Sphingomonadaceae > Sphingorhabdus_B. The sequence continues at coordinate 10,321 of JBILBJ010000017.1, forward strand.
GCACAAAACGTGATGAATATCGAAACTGAACTGGAAAAGAGCTTTGGGGATTTTGGCGCACTTATCGGTGCTTGGGGTGCAGAAAAGCCCGATGCCGACGCGCTTGCAGACAAGTTCACTTCGGTTTCCTGGAACCAAGTTGCGCAGTTGACGTCACGCATTGCGGCGCAGCTGCAGCGTGATGGCCTTCAGCATGGTCAGGCGGTCGCCATTTTGGGCATGAGCAACATCAATTACGCACTGGTCTATTTGGCCGCAGTGCGTGCAGGCGGCTGCGCTGCGCCGCTGACGACATCGGCTACGCCTGCGCAATTGTCGGCAATGTTGCGGGACTCAGGTGCGATGCATCTCTTCGTCGATGCGGCAAAGCTGGCTGAGCTCGGCGGTATAGACTTGGGCGATGTACGCATCGTCATATTGGATAATGGCGATGCAGCGCACCCAAGCCTTGAAGCTTGGATGGCCGAAGAGGGCGCGATATTTGCAGCAGCCGAACCTGCGCCGACTGACCCGTTCAACATCATTTATTCCAGCGGAACGACAGGTACACCAAAGGGCATCATCCATTCGCACGCCATGCGCTGGCACCAGATGGCAGGCGGTTTCAAATCCATTTACAGTCGTGACAGCCGTTCGCTGGTCTCCACGCCCTTATATTCGAATACGACGCTCGCCGTGTTCCTGCCGACCATGTGCCATGGCGGATTTGCGCGGATCATGGATAAATTTGATGTCACCGGCTATCTTGACCATGCGCAGGCGGACCGGACGACGCATACAATGCTGGTGCCCGTCCAATATCAGCGGATCATGGCTCATGATGGTTTTGCACATTATGATCTTTCGCATTTCATCATCAAATTTTGCACCAGCGCGCCATTCCCGGCAGAGTTAAAGGCCGATGTTGTCAAACGCTGGCCCGGCGGGCTCGTTGAAATTTATGGCATGACGGAGGGTGGCGTTGTCTGCATGTTGCAGGCGCATAATTTCCCAGACAAGCTGCACACCGTGGGTCAGCCCGTGACGGGCCATGAACTGATCGTCCTTGATGACTACGACAATCGCCTGCCTGCTGGATCAAAAGGCGTTTTGACCGGCCGGTCACCCACCATGATGTCGGGTTATAAGAACCAGCCTGAAAAGACGCGCGAGATGGAATGGCGCGATGAGGAAGGCAATATCTGGCTGAAAACCGGAGACATTGGGATCGTCGATGAAGACGGCTTTGTTTCCATCGTCGGGCGCGCGAAGGATATGATCATCTCGGGCGGGTTCAACATTTACCCCAAAGATCTGGAGGAACTGCTGGAGGCGCAAGCTGAGGTCGCTGAGGCTGCTGTGGTGGGCATGCCGTCCGATGCATGGGGCGAAACCCCGGTCGGCTTTGTGCGGCTGCATCCCGACGCCAGCAGCACGCCAGCAGTTATCTTGGAACGGGTGAATGGGCAGCTTGGTAAAACCCAACGCATTTCGGTGCTCTATCCTATCGACGAAATGCCCCGCAGCCATATCGGCAAGTTGCTGAAAACCGATTTGCGGACATTGGCGGCAGAATTGCAAAATGGACGGTAAATTTGGTCCAGATTTGGCGGCGGTCATTTCCGTTCTGCAGACGGCACTGACGCCTACATTCTTGCTGGTTGCGGTGGGCAGCCTGCTCAATGTCCTCACGGGCCGACTTTCGCGCATTGTTGACCGGTCACGCGACCTGCAGCGGCAATATGCGGACACCGACGGGAAAGCGCATCAACGGGTCGTGACGGAACTGCGCATCATTGAAAAGCGCATGCGCGTGGTGGGATCATCGATATTGTGCGCGGTGTTATCCGCGATTTCGGTGTGCATCATGATCGTAGTCTTGTTCGTCATGGGGCTCACCAATCTTTCCGCAGCATGGATCGCTGTGGCCGTATTCATGCTGGCTCTGGCGCTATTGTCGGCTTGCCTGTTCCAATTCGTGCACGAGATCCGCTTGGCAACTTATGCGATATATGTGCCGGAGGAATATCTTGAGCTGCCGGCGCCTAAGGAACGCAAGCGGCGTAAGACGATGTAACGCGTGGGCGCGTCGTTAGCTTGCCTTGCTGCCCAATAATTGAACGCGCGCGACAACTTCGTCGCGGATCGTGGGCGTCACAAACTTGCCAATTTCGCCACCATATATAGCGATTTCCTTCACCAACCGTGACGCGATGGGCTGAAGCGCGACATCTGCCATCAGGAATAGCGTCTCGACGCGGTCATTCAGCTGGCGGTTCATGCCCGTGAGTTGATATTCATATTCGAAATCGGTGACGCCGCGAATGCCGCGAATGACCGTGCTTGCGCCTTGTGCTTCGGCAAAGTCCATCAGCAGTGAATTGAACCCGACAACGCGGATATGACCTGCGCCAATTGTCGCAACTTCGCGCTCGACCATCGCAATACGCTCTTCATCCGCGAACATCGGCGATTTCGACGCGTTGGTGGTAACACCAATGATGAGTTCGTCGACCAGCTTTGCGCCGCGCCGGATGATGTCCATATGGCCCAAAGTGATGGGGTCAAATGTTCCAGGATATACGCCAATCCGGTGGGTCATTAGCGATCTCTTTCCGTGATATAATTTGCAATAGCGCGCAACAAATCCGCCTCTGCGCCATAGCTTGATAGATAATCATTGGCTTGCTGAACCAGCATTTCGGCCTGTTGCTTGGCGCGATCAAGCCCCATCAGTGACACAAATGTGCCCTTGCCCGCCTCGGCATCTTTCTGAAGCGCCTTGCCAGCCAATTCCGGGTCACCCTCGACATCCAAAATGTCATCGGCAATTTGAAAGGCGAGACCAATGTCGCGGGCATAGCCCCGCAAATGCGCGCGGCCTTCGGGTGGGATATGGCCCAAAATGGCGCCCATCTCAACGCTTGCGGCAATAAGCGCGCCGGTTTTCAATGCCTGCAGCCGCATCACCGTTTGCAAATCGAACGATGCGTTTTCCGCCTCAATGTCCATCATCTGGCCACCAGCCATGCCTTCAGGGCCACTGGCCAGCGCCAGCGTCGACACCAGCTCACCGCGCACAAATGGGTCGCTATGGGTATTGGGATTGGCCAAGATTTCAAAGGCAAGCGCATGCAGCGAGTCACCCGCCAAAACCGCCGTCGCTTCGTCAAACGCCCGATGCACGGTGGGCTTGCCACGGCGCAAATCATCATCGTCCATGCAGGGCAGGTCGTCATGCACCAGCGAATAGACGTGAATGGCCTCAACCGCCGTACCCACGCGCAAAGCCGTTTTGCGGTCGACATTGAACAAGGCTGCGGTGGCCGTTACCAGCAACGGACGAAGACGCTTGCCGCCGCCAATCGTTGCGTGCCGCATGGCTGCATATAAACGGTCGCGTGCGTCCCCGGGTAATGTCAGCAGCGTGTCGAATTCTTGGTCAACATCTGCTGCAATGCTGGTCAGCGCATCTTGAAGCAGCGAAGATGTCGATAGCCCCGACATCACATTCATCCCGCGTCGAACGATGTGCTGCCCGTTGGCGCACCGTCAGGGCCAAGCGTAATCGCTTCAATCCGGGCCTTCGCCATATCAAGCCGTTGCTGGCACAGAGCCCGCAGCGTGTTGCCGCGTTCATATAATGCAATGGACTCATCAAGCGGCGCTTCACCGCTTTCCAGCTTGTGGACGATTTCTTCAAGCGCGCGCAGCGCCTGTTCGAAGTTCAGTTCAGCAACGTCGTCAGTCATTACGCTGCAATGACGTGGGGTGGGCGACGGGTCAAGTGTTCGCGCTATTGATTTTATACGCCGGCCTTTAACAACCAGTCGTGGAAAATCTTGACGGCGCGCTGCTTCAGCGCGCGCGGGCGGCATACGAACCAATAGCTATAGGGGCTTTCAACCTCTGTATCGAAAAGACGCGTCAGGCGTGGATCGCGCGCGTCCGAAAAATGGCTTCCGTGCATGATCGCGACGCCCAGTCCATTGGCGGCTGCTTCAAGCATCAGCGCTCCGCTGTCCAGGCTATCGATGGCGGAGGGCTTTAAGCGGGGCACACCCATGGCCTGACGCCAGGCATCCAATATCATGGGCATGTCGCTGTGCACCATGATCGTATGTTTGGCCAAATCCTCGGGCTTTTGCACATTATGTTCTTTGGCCCATTGTTCCGAAGCGATCGCATAAACAAGGTTGCGGTCGAGACGAACGCTGTAAAGTTTTGGGTCAACCTCGGCAGCGATGATAATCGCGGCATCAATCACATCGCCCAACAGATTTTCCGCATGGCCAGAGGTATCAACGTCGATATGCAATTTCGGAAAAGCTTTGCGCAATTCGGGGAGGCGCGGGATGAGGCGCTGTGAACCGAAAAGCGGAAGCAAGCCAAGGCGCAGGCGATATTCGCCGCCACGGCCAGCAAGCTCTTCAACCGCTTCGGCCATCGCATCCATCGCGGGCTCGACAGCAGCCAGCAAGGTTTCGCCATCGGCGTTAATGACCATGGCTTGAGCGCGGCGGTCGAACAGCGATTTGCCGATAAAATCTTCCAGCGCCTTAATGCGGCGGCTTAAGGCAGGAGGTGACAGAGCCAGTTCACTGGCCGCGGCTTTGGCCGAACCCAATTTGGCGACGCGCAAAAAGGCTTCCAATGACCGTAATGGGGGCAATCTGCGCATTTCATCTCCTTTTTTGCCGCACCGCAACAAAAATGATTTGATTCTGCGATCGTACGAATGCCGCAGAATTCAGGTTAATCCTATAAATAGCAGTTGCAGGATATGCAACTGCTATTGCACTGTTCGCACTTGCACAAAAAATGAAAACTCGCGATAGGGGACAAGCCTTATAGGCATCCTCTCCTAAAGACTTTTTCAGGGTCGACTTCGGTCGGCCCTTTTTTTGCGTAAAATCTGTGTCCGTTCATCGCAATTTTGGGAACGACAGGTAATGTGCCAGCGCCGCGATGGTACGGCCTGCGCGTTAGGCTTCGTCGGGAACAATCAACGCTCGCCTGCCCCAAATGATCAGAAAAACCAATGAGGCAGAGATGAGAATGAAGGTTGCTGGCTCCCACCAGTTCAATAGGGCGACACCGACGGCTGGCGCGAAAATATAGGCTGCGCCATTGATCGAGGCGATTTTGCCAGCGACATCGCCTTGCTCGTGCCGCCTGACAGCCAATGAGGCACCTGCGGTAAATCCCGGCCGGAACAGCCCAAAGCCCAAAGACGCAATCGCAAAGCCTGTGCTGATGCC
>JBILBJ010000147.1:0-4651 GCA_044353705.1 Sphingorhabdus sp.
CCATGCGCATTGCATTGACGCTCTTGGCCGGGTGATATTGGCTTGGGAAGTTCAGTGCCACGCCGGCTAACGCGGCCCAATCACGCAGCGTTCTCCAACTGTGCAGCAGCTTTGGATTGTCGGAAGCTTCGCGGGCGGCGTAGACAGCCGGGTTGACCGCGTTGAACACGCCGCCGACCAATATAGGCCGCAATTGCATCGTCGCCCCAGTGCGGTCGAGCACGCCCATAATGTTCGTGAACGCCAAATAGGTCCATGGGCTTGAAAGATCGTAGAAAAATTCAACCCGATCGCTGTGCATTCGACCCTCCCGATATTGCATCCTGCTTTAGCATTGCCGAACATTTAATGAAGCGATTAAATGCCCAATTGCCACTTATCATTATGTTCCCGGACTGGTCGGTGAATATACACCGTTCGCCGCATCACGGACCAATCGTCTGCTGTCTTAAATTGACTTTAACCATATGCCGTCACAGGGGTGTGGGCATAGAAGAATGTCCGGGTGGATAAGGGCAGGGTCGTGGATATGGTTCTGAATGTTTGAAGGCAAAGATGCACACTTTGCCGCGGCAGCCGGGAACGGAAGCGTGATGCTTGCCGATGCCATGGTTGCACCGCTGCGCCAGAACACCGAAGAAACGTGGCGCGAACACATTGCCCAACTCGACCTCGTCCCCGACCTTGGCGAAAATATTGGCTCCATCCGCTGGTTTCGCGGCCTCGGAACACTAACCCTATTAAGCGTTGCCGCACTTGCGCTCCTCCCCGATTTTGGGCCTATTTATGGCCCACAACCATCCATCGCGACGGAAGCTGAATTTGAAGAAGCGCGCGCGCAGATGATCATGCCGATTGCCTATGGCAGCGACAGCGGCAAACGCATGGCTGCCACCGACGCGGTTATTGCCCTTGCCGGAAGCCCGGAACGTCCCCGCATCGAATTGACTGCATCCTTGGGCCGTGGAGACAGCTTTGCACGCGTCCTACAGCGCGCGGGCGTGGGTGGAAGCGAGGCCGCTGATGTCGCCAACATGGTTTCAGGCGTCACGTCGCTATCGGATATTGAGCCCGGCACCCCCATCAATATCATACTCGGTAAACGCTCTGCGCAAAATCAGCCACGGCCTTTGGAATCGGTTGCCTTTCGCGCGCGATTTGACCTTAATCTCGCTATCAACCGCGAAGGTGGTGCCCTTAGGGTAACCCGCAAACCGATTATCGTTGATGACACGCCGTTGCGCATCCGCGGCACAGTCGGCAGCCAGGGCATTTACCGGTCGGCGCGCGCAGCGGGTGCGCCTGCCAGTGCTATCCAGGATTATCTAAAAGTCATCTCGGGCCGCATGCCCTTATCGGCCGTCCGCGCGACCGATGAATTTGATATCATCGTTGATTATAAGCGCGCTGAAACCGGTGAAGTTAAGGTCGGCAATCTTTTATATGCCGGCGTCGACCGCGACGGCAAATCGCCAGTTCAGATGCTCAAATGGACCAATGGCGATAGCAGCCAATGGTTCGAAGCGTCTGGTGTCGGTGAATCGAAAGGCGCGCTCAGCCGCCCTGTTAATGGCGCGGTGACATCGGGCTTTGGTGGCAGACGCCACCCGATTTTAGGCTATATGCGCATGCACAGCGGCCTCGATTTTAAAGCAAGCTACGGCCAACCCATTTTTGCCGTGACCGATGGCGTCGTTGCCTATGCCGGACGCAAGGGCGGTTATGGCAACTTTGTTCAGCTGAACCATGGCGGCGGCCTTGCCAGTGGCTATGGTCATATGAGCCGCATAGCCGCACGTCCCGGAAGCCGCGTGCGGCGCGGTCAAATCATCGGTTATGTGGGATCAACGGGTTTATCGACGGGTCCGCATTTGCACTATGAATTATATCGCAACGGACGTGCGGTGAACCCGAATTCGATCAAGTTTACGCAGCGCGCGCAACTTGGGGGCAGTGACCTCGCGCGCTTTAAAGGCACGCTTCAGCGCCTGAAATCGGTCAAGGCCGGCGCAGCGCTCGCACCATTGCGCACACAAGCGAAAAGCACGGACGAACCGAAGCGCGAAATCGACCGACTGACCCTTCAAGTCGACCGGTCGCGGACCAACGGATAAGCCATTGAGGATGCGGCCCAACACCGCTACCTGTCCGTCATGAGCAACACATCCTTTTTCCCGAACACCCGCCTGCGCCGCACGCGCGCCACCCAATGGAGCAGGGCTATGGTCCGTGAGACCATGCTGTCGCCTGCAGATCTTATCTGGCCATTGTTCGTCACCGAGGGAGAGGCCGTCGAAGAACCGATTTTATCGCTGCCCGGCGTATCGCGCTGGTCCGTTGACCAGATCGTTGTGCGCGCCGCGGAAGCTATCGATCTTGGCATCCCCTGCATCGCATTGTTCCCCAACACGCAGCCAGAGCGGCGCAGCGAGGACGGTGAAGAAGCGCTCAACCCCGACAATCTGATGTGCCGCGCCATCCGCGCCATCAAACAGGCACATGGCGACGCAATCGGCGTTTTGACCGACGTCGCGCTCGACCCTTACACGTCGCATGGCCAGGACGGCTTAATCGATGATGCCGGTTATGTGTTGAACGACGAAACGGTTGCCGTGCTTGTCGACCAAGCGATAAATCAGGCCAATGCCGGCGCGGATATCATTGCGCCAAGCGACATGATGGACGGACGCATTGGCGCCATTCGCAAGGCACTCGAAATGAATGGCTATCCCAACGTCCAAATCATGTCCTACGCCGCAAAATATGCCAGCGCATTCTACGGCCCGTTCCGTGACGCCGTTGGCTCAAGCGGCCTGCTGAAAGGTAACAAGAAAACTTATCAGATGGATCCAGCGAACAGCGATGAAGCCATGCGCGAAGTCGCTATGGACATTGCCGAAGGTGCCGACAGCGTCATGGTCAAACCCGGCCTGCCCTATCTGGATATTGTCCGCCGTGTGCGTGACCAATTCGATGTGCCTGTGTTCGCGTACCAAGTGTCGGGTGAATATGCGATGATTGAGGCCGCCGCTGCCGCCGGAGCTGGTGACCGCGACGCATTGGTGTTGGAAACGCTAATGGCGTTCAAACGCGCCGGTTGCTCAGGCATTTTGACATATCATGCCGCACTGGCCGCGCGTTTGCTGAACGGGTAAAACATGAACGGCGCTGAAGCATCCAGCGACACACGTGCGTGGACCGATGAGTATTCATCGGTTTTGCCACATCTTTCACTATGGAAAATCCGATGATCAATAACCGTACCGACATCAGCATTGTCACTGTCAATGGCAAGACCCCACAGATTCACGACAGCGCATTCATTGCGCCGGGGTGCCGCATTATCGGTGATGTCACCATCGGGCCGGAGGCCAGCATATGGTACAATTGCGTCATCCGCGCTGAAGTGAACCGGGTTGTGATTGGTGCCCGAACAAATATTCAAGACGGCAGTGTCGTGCATTGCGACGGCCCAATGCCCGGCGTTGAAGATGGTTTTCCGACCATTATCGGAGATGACGTGCTGGTCGGGCACAATGTCATGCTGCACGGTTGTATCCTTCACGACCGGGCGTTTGTCGGGTTGTCGTCAACGGTCATGAACGGTGCTGTGATTGAGGGCGATGCCATGCTTGCGGCAGGGGCAATGCTCACGCAAGGCAAACGCATTGCAGCGCGGCAATTATGGGCAGGGTCGCCAGCCCGTTTTGTTCGCGATCTGGACGATGCAGCAGTTATGGGGATGCGGATCGGCGTTGCGCATTATGTCACCAACGCCAAGCTTCATGCTGCTGCGACGGCCGAAGCTTAGGGTCAGGACCTAAAACTTCGCCCTAACCGTAAAACGACCATTGATCGGCGCGCCGGTCGAGATGTTAGTATTGTTGTGCGCGTCCGAATAATATGCGGTGTCGAACAGATTTTCGACGTTTAGCTGAAGCTGCAACCTGTCACTCACATCATAATATAGAGCCGCGTCGACCCGTGTGAATGCAGGCAATTTGGTTGTCGTGGCGGATGTACGGATGGCCGCATATTGGCTCGACTGATGGATGATGCCGACACCTGCCGCAAACGCGTCAGACAATTCATACCGGTTCCATAGACTTGCCTGATGCTTTGGCACTTGCGCCAGCCGCACAGCATTATTGCCCGCCAGAACAGCGTTCTGATAGCTGTAGCCACCATGTACTTGCCATTGCGACGTCACGCGTCCTGTCGCAGCCAGCTCAATCCCTTGGGTCCGCGTTTCGCCAATATTGATGCTGGCAAGCGGATTGGCGGGGTCGGGCGTCGTGGCATTGCTGCGATCAAGCTGAAACACTGCAAGGGTCAGGTTTAAATTTGGCTGGACATCCCATTTCGCGCCGATTTCAAAGTTGGTGAATTTCTCCGGAGCCAAGTTTTGCTGCGTAACCGTCAACGCCAGAAACTGGTCACCCGACCGCGGTAGGAATGATCGGCTATAGCTGCCGTACAACGACATGCTTTCCTGCGGTTTGAAAATCAGCCCAAGACGCGGGCTTATCTTTTCATCCTTACGCGCAAAAGGCCGGTCGATTGCTGGCAGCAAATCTGCACCGCTGATATCAAAACTGTCGTACCGAAGGCCTGCAACGACATCGATATGTTCGCCAAAGCTAATCTGGTC